>NZ_BQXN01000007.1:0-103082 GCF_045862745.1 Furfurilactobacillus entadae
TAAAGGTCAGTGGATGCTTCTTTTTTTTAGTGGGCTTGTTTGAGTTGCTCAACGTTGGCAGGAATGGCCAAGAAATCAGCAAGGTCTGTTAATAGACCTTCATGCGTTGGGTGCCAGTCCAGCTCTGCCTGGGTTTGGGCGCTACTGGTTGGGTTGTTTGCACTGATACTGCCCACAAACCAGCCAAAGTAGGTGGCGGCGTCTTGTGGCGTTAACTGGCTGATTGGCAAATGAAGACTGGTTGCAATTGTCTCCTCAATGGCCTTTACGCTGATGCCTTCTTCAGCGACAGCGTGGTAGACGTGACCAGCTGTCCCACGTTCTAACGCAGCAACAAACAAGGCAGCAGCGTCGTCTCTGTGAACGGATGGCCAAACGGTGGTCTCATCTACGAAGGCGGCCCGGTGCTGAGCGACAGCGATTTGGGCGAGTAATGAACCAAACCCTTGACGGGCGGCACTATGAACGGTTGGTGACAGGCGGACGACCATGGCGCGGACGCCTTGATCAGCGTAAGCCAATGAGTTAGCTTCCGAAAGGGCCCGATCCGTTGGGTGGGCCGTGAAGTCCGTTTCCAGAGCAGGGCGGCCCAGATCTGTGATCATCAGGGTCCCAGAAGTGTTAACAAACGGTTTATTGGAATCAATGAGTGCGTCCCCAATCGCCTTAATGGCTGCCTGGTCCTGTTTAACAGCTTCGTCATAATGATTGAAGTCGTTGGTAAACCCAAGATGAATGACACCATCGCTAGCCGAAGCTTGTTGCGCAAGCACGTCATGGTCGGTCAATGTCCCGGAGACCGGGGTTGCACCAAGACTGGTGAGAATGGCCGCCGAACGGTCTGAGCGAGCAAGACCAACAACGTCATAATTTTTTTCAACTAAATCTTTAACAACAGTTTGGCCAATAAAGCCGGAACCACCAGTAATAAAAATTTTCATGAGAATGCCTCTTTTGAGTTTAAAATGTAATTAGCGATAATATTATCGCTTATAAAATCTGTTAGCTATCATAACCGATAACTCTATCGGTGTCAACAATTGACATTTTAAACCGGTCTCGGTAACATGAGAACCTATGAAGAAGAAAGATGAACAAAAATATCAAGCAATTTTAAATGCGGCAGCGACACTCATCATTGATGGGAGTGTTGGCGACGTCTCAACAACAAAGATTGCCCGTGCAGCGGGGATTTCTCAGTCCAGTTTGTACGTTTATTTTACGAGCCGGGAACAGTTATTGACGGCGTTATACATTCGCGAATTAACCAATTTATATCAGGGCGACTTGGCGTTAGATGTAAGCGACCTAACGTTTGCAGCAACCCTGCGGCTGTATCTGCAACAGTTGTTCGACTATGCGGTGGCTCATCCCGGAAGCATGACCGTGATCCAAAAGCTAAAGGAAACGATGCGTCAGGAAACGGTGGACGCCCCGAAAGTTCGGGCAATCGTGGCAACGAGCCGGGTTCAACAATTATTGGCAGCCGGAATCGCTAACCACGATCTTCGGCAAGTGGATCTGTCCTTGCACCGTAACATCATTTTTTCAACGGTAAAACTTCATGTGGATAACCTCAATCAGGGTGTTTATTCGCGGGCAAGCATGCCGTTTAGCACTGTGTGTGACATGATCATGGCGGCGGTGTTAGCGAAATAACGAACGAACCAAAATAAGCGATCCGTTACTGGCATGATGTCGGTAACGGATCGCTTATTTTGGTGAGCGTGCCTTGAATTGACAATATGAGTGAATGGTCTTAAAATGAGAAAATGATGATAAAAGATTCGGTTATCGTATAATCACAGTGAGGGAATTATAAAGGCATCTTTTGCAGAGCGTTGTTTCAGAAGTGGGGGTTGGTTATGGTCAATCTAAAAAAGACAATTGCACTGGGGAAATTTGAAACGAACATTGTCTTGGATAATAAACTCGTCATTGTCTATACATTACTCTTCCCAGCCGTTTTCTTTCTTTATCATTTCTTTGCTGGTGGGGCAAGACAGCTAGCGAGTGGGCAGGTCTTACAGATGCTTTCAGGTTATTGGTCCTACATAATTGTTGCTGGTGTCTTAAACGGCATTATTAATGGCATGATAAACATGCGTGAGAATAATTTTCTAAAAATGTTTTCATTTATCGCTGGTGACAAACGGCTCATCTTTTATGCAAATCTAATCCCACAGATTTTTGTGATTCAAGTTGAGTTGCTCATCTTTAATGTGATTGCCCTTTGTTGTTATCGGGCTGACGGCCACGTGATCTTGAGCACGCTGGTGGCGATGTTGATCAACTTTATTTTGATCCCGATTATTGTTTTTTTTACAGCGTTTTTGCTGTTGGTGCCAATGAAGGGGCAGGAATCTGGCATTGTAATTACTGGATATCTTGTCTTTGGAATGGGGCTACTTGCTGTAAAAAGCGCTCAAGTTGGCCTAAACGGAATCTTGTCCTTCCTTGCGCCGACTGTTTACGTGAAAAACGTTTATCAAGTCCTTTTTAGTCAGACTGCGCCAGCGTTAATGCCGGCGCTTATCCTGAGTGGCATCGCGGTTTTCTATCTACTGATTGGTAATCTGATTATTGCAAGAATCAACCTTAATTCTGCGACGTTACGGTAAGGGGGACAAAGCATGGAAATTCAAAATTTCTCGTATCAGTTACCGAGTGGTGTGTCACTCTATGATCATTTAAGCGTTCATTTTTCAAAGGATAACGTGAATGTGATTTTTGGCCCAAATGGGATTGGGAAAACGACGTTGTTAGATTTTATCGCGGGTGTTAATCAACGCCCCGTAGAAAACTTCGTGGACTTCCCGGCTGGTGATGAAATTGCGTACCAACTTCAGGGGGTCCCGTTTATTGGTGAAGCGACGGTCTTCAACACGATGAAACTGATTGCTGAGATCGAGAACCCCCGCGAAAAATTTACGGTAAGTGATCTTCCTGACGAATTAAAGCGATTTGTTGATGTCCAGTTTCGGCAGTTGTCAGGTGGTCAACGGCGGTTAGTCATCATTGAGGCCGTTTCTCGATTAGAGCGAACCCTCTATCTTTTTGATGAACCAGAGAGCGGGTTAGACCCCAAAATGGCGCGCCAGGTGATGATGAAACTAAAGGCCCTCAATCAACGCGGGAAGATGGTGATTGCAACCTCGCATCAATTTCAGAACATTGACGACATGTTCAACCTGATTTTTTTAAACGCAGGCAAGATCCTCTTTACGGGCTCCGCAAAGGAATTTCTGGCGGCGGGGCAGACCAACGACCTGGTTGAGGCCTATCTAAAGCGATTTTGATGAACGAAAAAAAAACACTGCCCGGATTTAACCGGGCAGTGCTTTTCGCATTACTTCATTTCGCTGGAGTTTTGCATAATGTGGTCGATCAAACCGTAATCGAGGGCCTGTTGAGCGGTCATGTAGTTATCCCGTTCAGTGTCCCGGTTAATGGTTTCAATGTCTTGGCCAGTCTTTTCAGCCAGCAATTCATTGATCATCTTCCGTGTCTTCAGAATTTCTTCTGCGACAATTTCGATTTCAGTTTGTTGCCCTTGAGCACCACCAGAAGGTTGGTGAATCAAGATTTCTGAGTGAGGTAAGGCAAAACGTTTGCCCTTCGCACCAGAAGTGGCAAGGATGGAAGCCATGGAAGCAGCCATCCCCATGACGATCGTTTGCACGTCGGACTTCACAAAGTTCATCGTGTCGTAGATTGCCATCCCAGAAGTGATCACACCACCTGGGGAGTTGATGTACATGTAGATATCTTTGTCAGAATCCTGGGCGTCTAAGAACAAAAGTTGGGCGATGATGGCGTTTGCCATGTCGTCTTCAATTGGTCCAGATACCATAATGATCCGGTCTTTTAACAGTCGTGAGTAAATGTCATAGGCGCGTTCACCGCGGCTGGACTGTTCGATAACAGTTGGAATTAAAGCCATGAGAGAGGCCTCCTTGTATTTTGCGTTGTGGATTAGCACTTATAATGGTCCTCTGCTAATCAACGTAATTGTAGTTTAACCCAAAGGTCAAAAAAGGTCAAACAAAATCCCGGCTTTTGTGCGCAATTTTTTCGTGAACATGTGGTAGCCTTAGAGGTACAAGAGTTGAGGGGGAAAACGGAATGAAGAAAAAGTGGCTAACGTGGCCGATATTCGTGGAATTAACGGAAATTTACACCGCACCATTAAACATTGTGTGGTTTATTTTGGGGGCGGCAATTGCGCAATCGCGGTATGGTATTGTCAATTGGGTGAACGTCTTATTGTGTTTAGTGGATGTTTTCATTTTTGACTTAGCTGTCAACGTGTCGGATAACTATTATGATTACGTTCATGCGGCCGATCGAGAAGGGTATGCGGCGCACACCAACCCACTTGGGCGGTTGCAATTGCCGTTACGAGGTGTCTGGTGGTTAGCTGCCAGTTTGTACGCCTTGTCAGCGGTTCCTGGCTTGTTCTTAATTATGCGGACGGGGTGGCCGATTCTCGTCTTTGGACTAATTGGTTATGCCATCGGAATTTTTTACACGGCCGGACCGAAACCGTTAAACGCCATGCCAATTTGTGAGGCAGTTGTGGCGTTATCCATTTCGTATTTGATTCAATTAGTCTGTGTCTACGTTAGTATTTATGGTCATCAACCGTTTACCATCGGGATGGTTGGAACCACGTTTACATTATGCTTACCGTTGACCCTGATCTTCTTCATGGTCCAACTGTCTAACAATACAGCGGATCTGGAAGAAGACATTAAGAACCATCGGCACACACTGGCCTACTTTATTGGGCGAAAACGGGCGGTTGCCCTGATGAAAGTGCTACTGGTTGTTGGGTCATTGTGGCCACTGGTCAACTTCTTTGCCGGAATCGCGCCGTGGCCCACGTTACTGAGTGTCCTGTTGCTGCCAGTAATGTGGCGGGGCATTCAGCCGTTCTTTGCTGTTCAGGATAAACAAAAAACGTACGGGGCAGTGCTGAAGAGCACCGCGTTGTTCTTTGTGGGGTACACCGTATTATTTGCCCTTGGCGTCTGGTTGTAAAAAATGTTTGACATCAATGACAAAAACTGGTATTTTTCTAATTAATATTTAATCAGGTGTTTTCATCCCGAGTAGCGGATGGTCTGGGTGTCAGGAAGTCGGTGGGTGCTGCGAACCGATCAGGGCCATTTTTGCGAACTACTTGAAGACGTTAATGAACGGGCACCACCGGACCGTTATCCCGGTGAGAGTGAGTGTTTTTGGTGCGGGAATTTTCTAAGCCGGACACTAAGCTGGGTGGTACCACGGTGAAAATCGTCCCTGTTATGCATTGGCATAGCAGGGACGATTTTTTTGTTTAGGGGAGGAAAGCAGATGACAGAGACAAGTGGGGGCACGCCCCGATATTGATGCGCAACGTGTGTGGTGTTGACTGAGCATTGATGAAAGAGGTAGCAATTATGGAAAAGAAAACGTTTAAAGTGGGGCGCAATGAAGCACTGGTTGTTTTAATTGGGATGTTAGTCATTATGGGGCTGGGGGTCATTAAGTTTGGATTGTCACCCCAAGTACCAGTTATGTTAGTCATGGGCCTTCTCATGGCGTGGGCGGTGGCCCACCGGTTGCCGTGGTCAAAAATCAATGCCGGAATTAAGGACGGAATCGAAACCGGGATCGTGCCAATTTTTATTTTTATTCTCGTTGGGGCGCTGATCAGCACGTGGATCGCGGCCGGCATCATTCCGACCCTGATGGTTTTTGGGTTTCATTTAATCAGCGTTCAGTGGTTTGTCCCGTCCGTCTTTGTGGTTTGTGCATTGGTTGGTAGTGCCGTAGGGAGTGCGTTTACCGTCATCTCAACCGTGGGGATCGCGTTCTTAGGGATGGGGGTCACGATGCACGTGAATCCCGCGCTGGTCGCTGGGGCAATCATCTCCGGGGCGGTGTTTGGTGATAAATCATCACCGCTGTCTGAATCGACAAACTTAACGGCGGCGGTCGTGGACGCAGATTTGTTTAAGCACATTGTGAACCTCATGTGGACAACTATTCCCGCCTTTGTCGTTTCACTAATTGTCTTCGCCGTTTTGGGAAGTGGTGAAAAGGGAACCAGTTTGGCCAGTATCAATAAAGTGATTGCGGTGTTATCGGCGCACTTTACGATCTCGGCATGGGCCATCGTGCCCATCGCCTGCATGTTCCTCTGCGCTTGGCGGCGGGTGCCAGCCATTCCGACGTTGTTTTTAAACATTGGAATTTCGTTGGTGATGTTGCTCATTGAACATCCGGGAACCCAGTTAACGAAAATTGCCAGCATCATTGAAACCGGCTTTGTTTCTCATACCGGCAATAAGGAAGTGGACGTTCTTTTATCACGAGGCGGTATTGCTAGCATGATGGGGACCGTTTCGTTGATCGTTTTGACGCTATCACTCGGTGGATTGTTGATGGAATTCGGCCTGATCGACGCCATCATGACGCCGTTTGCGAAGCACTTGAAGTCAGACGGCGCTCGGATTACGGCCGTGATTTTATCGGGGATCGGTGTGAACCTCTTTATTGGGGAACAATTCCTGTCCGTTATTTTACCTGGCCGGGCGTTCAAGAAGGCGTTTGATGAGGCTGGTTTAGCGCCTGTCGCATTAGGCCGGGCGTTAGAGGATGGTGGAACGGTTATCAACTACCTGGTGCCTTGGGGCGTCGCAGGCGTCTTTGCGGCGAACACACTGGGTGTGAGCACGCTAGCGTTTTTACCGTTCACGCTGTTTAGCCTCTTATCACCAGTCTTCTCCATTATTAGCGGAGTGACCGGCTGGGGAATCAAACACCAAACGAGTGTCACTGACCAAAATTAGGTTACTCATGGCAGACAAAAAGCGGCGGTTCGCCGGATGATGAGCATCCACGAACCGCCACTTTTAGTGAGTTCTACTATATATAATGTCTGTTTACGGTAAATCGTTGCCAGCTGACAGGTAAATGTCGTACCATTCTTGAGCGGTTAGGTGCACCTGGTTGGCTAACGCGATTTCCTTTAGTCGGGCTGGATTCATGCTCCCAACAATGGTTTGAATTTTTGCTGGGTGACGAAGAATCCATGCGGTTGCAATGGTGGTCTTTGTGACGGCATAGCGGTCTGCGACACGTTGAAGTTCTTGATTCAACTCAGGGAATTTAGGATTATCAATGAAGACCCCTTCAAACATACCGTACTGGTAGGGAGACCAGGCCTGAATGGTCATGTTGTGAAGGCGGGTGTACGCAAGGATCCCGTTATCGTGATCAATGCTCCGGTCATCGGCCATGTTGACGTGCATCTCTGCATCAATCATCCCGGTGTGCATGATTGAAAATTGCAGTTGGTTAATCAATAAGCGCTGGTGCAAACTGTGTTGTAACAGTTCAATTTGATAAGGGTTTTGATTAGAAACCCCAAAATGACGGGCGGTGCCATCCGTTTGAAGGGTGGTTAGTGCACGGGCGACCTGGTCAGGTTCCATCAACGGGTCGGGCCGGTGCAACAATAAACTGTCAAAGTAATCCAGCCCCATGCGGTTCAATTCGTCATGAGCGGCGGTCACAAGATGATCTTCACTGAAGTCGTAACGGGCCCCAAAGACCAAGCCATCATGAGACCGGTCCTTGTTGAGCACGATTCCGACCTTACCCTGAACGTAAATGTCAGACCGGTTGAGTCCAGACGCAGCTAATGCCTGGCCAAAAATGGTGTCCGATTTACCCTCACCGTAAATGTCGGCGCCATCGAAGAAGTTAATGCCAAGGTCAACCGCTGTTTCTAAAACGGTGGTTGCCTCAGCAACGGAAAGCAAGTTCATGCGCATAATGCCTAAACCAATGTTTGATGCGTGTAAATCACTGTTACCAAGGTTGATGTACTCCACAATCAGTCACTTCCTTATCGTTAATTGCCCTAAGTGTAGCACTGTTTGTCGTCGGCGGGTTGTGTTGAAGGCAAAAAGCTGGTATAGTGTTATTTGTTATTGACAACGTATTGAGAGGAGAAGCATCATGGCAGAAAAGAAACCATTGAACTCATTTGCCGGCAAGCGTCCGGTTGCTAAACGGCAACGTCGTCTTCGCCGTGAAAAAGAAATTGCCGCAATCCAACGTTGGGCTGCTGGTAAGACTGATACGATCGAAGCAGCTCCTAAGGCTAAGTAATTTCGGTTGAGTACGCTTTTCTGATTGTCTCTAATTCAGTACATCAAAAAGCATTTAGTCCCGCACAATCATCTTTATGATGATTGTGCGGTTTTTTTGTGTATTTTCATGGGAAACGAATTATGTTTGGAATATCACAAAGGAATCGTTATACTTTAGGTAAGCGCTACCAATAGACTGAAATCTTAGTGAAGAGGTTGAAAACATGTCAGAAACCATTAAGCCAGCGTCATTAGTGAATAACGATCTTGCAGATGTGATGTTTAACCGTCATTCTGTTCGGGTCTTTGATCCAGCCGTTAAAATTGACCGGACCGAATTGCAAACGATGATTGAAGAAGCAACGACGGCACCGTCAGCGTGTGATTTACAATCATGGCACTTTGTGGTGATTGATACACCAGAGGCAAAGGCAAAGCTTCGGGAAGCCACGTTAGCCTTTAATTATCCACAGGTGGATACATCATCCGCCGTTATTTTTGTGGCTGGCGACACCCGCTCACATGAGGTGTACCGGAAGGTGTGGACAAAGGTCTACGAGGATGGCAAGATCGATAAGGCCAAACTTGACCAGATTTTTGGCACGTTTTTACCGATGTATGAAAATGCGACGCCAGACTTTTTACGGGCCGACGCAACGATCGATGGGGCGATGGTTGCCATGCAATTGCTGCTCATTGCTCGGGCCCACGGGTACGAAGCCAAAGCGTGGTCAGGCTACGACTTTAAGAAGATCATTCCTGCTTTGGGGATGGACCCTGAGCGGTTTATTCCGGTGATGGCGATTTCACTTGGGAAGGCTGCTGAGGAACCGATTAAAACAGACCGGTATGACGCAACAAGCCAGACGGAATTTCTATAAACTTCATTAACGTTGGAAAGTGCGGTCACTGCAATCATTGTAGCGACCGTTTTTTGATGACTGAATTTACGGGAGAGGCTTCTAAGTGACATTCTAACTTAGAATGAATACAATAAAGAAAAGGAGGCGAGAAGATGGGGAGCACATCACGAATTGTGACGGTTATCTTTGTACTTGTGTATGCCGGCTTACTTTACCTGGTCTTTGCGGACCAAAACATGTTGGCAATGGAAGTGATGGCACTTGGCATGTTTGCACAGGCTGCCATTGATTGCTGGCACGCGTTTACACACCACACTAAAACAAATGAGGACTAACTAAGACAAGCAAACGGGGAGATTCTAAGATGAATAACAAACCAATCGCTAATGATTATTTTTATGATGAACCAGTCTATGACCTTCATGATGGTGGTTACGTGCCACTAATGGCCCCAACGACACCAGAGCGACCACTGAATGTGCCGGCCGTCTTGCAACCGGACAAAGTCGATGGGAACGACGTGTGGTATACGATTACCGCCCAGGTTGGCCAAACGGCAATTTTACCAGGGCCAACGACCACCACTTGGGGCTACAATGCCTCATTGCTTGGGCAAACCGTCGTATTAAGGGATGGCGTGCACTACCATGTACATATCGTTAACCATCTGCCTGAAGTCACGACCCTTCACTGGCATGGATTAAACATTCCTGGGCCAATCACAGATGGTGGACCCCACGCACCAATTTATCCTGGGGAAGCACGCGACATTGACTTTACCCTGAACCAACCTGCACAAACGGACTGGATTCATCCACACCCATGTCCGAACACAGCACGTCAGGTCTGGAATGGCCTGGCAGCCGCGGTTGTTGTCACGGATGATGTGGAAGCAGCCTTACCATTGCCACGCAACTATGGCGTTGATGACATCCCGGTTATTTTGCAGGACCGGACGTATCATGAAAATCAGCTGGACTATGAGGCTGATTACGATGAAGATGGGACCCTCGGCGAAACGCCGCTAGTTAATGGGACGGTCAATGGGGTGTTTAACGTGACCACCCAACGACTCCGGCTCCGAATTTTGAATGGCGCGAACCGGCGTGAATACCGGCTTCATTTCAGTGACAACCATGCGTTTACCCAGATCGGTTCAGATGGTGGGTTACTGCCAGAACCTGTGCCAATGACGAAACTAATGTTAACCGCTGCGGAACGGGCCGAAGTCATTGTGGACTTTGGTGATTACAAACCGGGCCAACGGGTTCAATTGATGAGTGATGACGTTGTTTTGATGACGTTTGAAGTTGGTCATTATGTGGCAGATGACACAACGTTACCTGACCACCTGGTGGCGATCGAAGACTGGCAACCAACCCCTGGCCGCGGTGTCGAAGCAACGGTCATGTCCGGGATGGATGATGAGGTTCGCTTGGACGGGCAACTGTTTGACATGCAACGCATTGATCGGCGGCAACAGATCGGTGACGTTGTGGATTGGGATGTGACCAATACAAATGAAATGGACACGGGGATGATTCATCCATTCCACATGCATGGCTGTCACTTCCTCATTTTGTCACGGAACGGGCACGCACCGTATCCAAACGAACACGGGTATAAGGATGTTGTCGGGGTCAATGCCGGCGAGACGGTGCGCATCCGCGTTAAGTTTGATGTTCTTGGCGTCTTCATGTACCACTGTCACATTTTGGAACACGAGGACACGGGGATGATGGCGCAAATTGAGGTGTTTGATCCAGAACACCCACAAACGTATCATTTGCTAAGCATGGCGGACGTTGAAAACCGCACAAACCAGGATTAACGGCAGCAGAGAGCGAAGAGAGAAAGTGACGAGATTGAGTCAAACAAGTGTGAGTGAAGCAACAATGGGGGTCGATCGGGCGGGGGTTCCGTACCGCCGATTATGGTTCATTGCGACGTTATTAACGGGGACGTTTAGTATGTCAATCAGTCAGTCAGCACTGTCAACGGCTTACCCAACGCTGATGCGAACGTTTAACATTGGAACACCCGCGGTTCAGTGGTTAACGACGGGGTTTATGTTGATCATGTGCGTGATGATTCCGGTGAGCCCGTGGTTACTAAATAACGTGCCATTTGGTACGTTATTTCGGTCAGTGATTGCCGCCTTTGCCGTCGGGACGCTAATTTGTCTCGTGGCACCAACGTACCCCATTCTTTTGATTGGCCGGTTGATCGAAGCCGTTGGGGTCGGGATCATCTTTCCGTCGTTTCAAACGGTGCTGTTGACGATTACGTCAAAGGAGCACCGTGGGCAAACAATGGGCACGGCTGGGTTGATCATGGGAGCGGCGTTAGCCGTTGGTCCAATTATTTCCGGGATTGTTCTCCAATGGGCGAGCTGGCGGGGGCTCTTTGGCCTCTTTCTGGTATTGGTCACAGGTGTGTTTATTGCCTCATGGTGGACCATTCGTGACGTGATGCCGCTGACGCCAACAACGATTGATGGGTGGTCAGTTTTGGCGTCAACCGGCTTCATCGGCTTGCTTTACGTGTTGAACCGCTGGGGGGGATTGGTCAATTTTCAATGGGTCTCCTTGGACTGTTGGTTGTGAGCCTGGTTGCGTCGTGCTGGTTCTGCTGGCGGCAGTTGCGCCGGGAGCAACCATTGCTGGTTCTCCGTGTTTTCCAGAGCCGGGTGTACACGACGGGGGTTCTGCTGACGGGGATTTCCTACGTGGCCTTAATTGTGACGACGATTGTGTTGCCACTGTATTATCAAAACGTGCTGGGTCTGTCGGCGTTAGCCTCTGGATTGTCACTGGTTCCGGCAGCTGTTGGCCTCAGTCTGTTGAATCCGTTAAGTGGTCGGCTGATGGATCGCATCGGTGCACGGAACGTTGTGTTAGTGGGGATGGGCTTAATTGTGCTTGGCTTTGGGTACTTAACCAGTGCCACAGCGCATTTAACGGTCACCACGTTGATCCTGGCCTCGATCGTTACGGAAGGTGGCAACGCCTTTGTGATGATGCCTGCGGTCACGCTGGGTGCCAATGCACTGCCTGATAAACTCATTGCCCACGGGACGGCTGTTACAACGACCGTTCGGCAGTTATTGGGGTCACGGTGTTGCTGGGGCAACGATCGTGTTGAGCCGGGTAGCGGCGAGTTACAAAGTCAGCCTGGGCGTGCATAATGCGACCATTTTGGGCTACCGGTGGACGTTCGGGGTCTTCATGACACTAGGAATTTTTGGGGCGTTGCTGGCGTTAACGTTACCACGGACACGCAGTCAAAATGATTAATTAAGATAACCAAAAAGGGACCCGCCACATGACACAGTGGCGAGTCCCTTTTGTTGGAATCGTTAAACCGAACAAGTTATTTATTTGGCGTTAAGCCAAGCTTTTTTTGACAGTCGGGGCAGTACCCGAAAAGTTCAATGTGATCTTCGGTAATCATGTAGCCGGATTGTTCAACGGCGGCCGTTTCCAGGTTACTAAAATCATCATAAAAGATGTCCGTGATTTTACCACAGTTTTGACAAACGGCATGAAAGTGGGGGCGTCCATAATAATCGTAGTGGGTTCCGGCGTCACCATTATCGAGTTCAATGACAATGCCCGTCTCGACCAGGGTGTTCAACGTGTTGTAAATGGTTGCTAAACTCAGCCCTTGGTGATCTGGCTTTAGTTCATCAAACATGGTGCCAACGTCAGGATGATTATGGTGGGTCATCAAGTAGTGCAACACAATTTGTCGTTGTGGTGTGACCCGCAGCTGGTTTTCTTTTAAAACGCGGATGGCGTCTTCATCAATGACCTGAGCCATAACAGTTCCTCCTTAGAGTTATTCTAACTTCATCTTAGCTCATTTAAGCCGGCGACGCGACTATTTTGTCCATAATTGTCGATCAAGAACCGGCAACAGAACCTTAGCGTGGTGCTTTAAGCGGCAATGAACTATGATTAAGGCGTTAAATTGATGAAAGTGAGGACGGCGCGCGATGGCAATCAGCGAGCAAAAACAATCATTTCAATTACATTTACAGGAGTTGACGGATCAAACACCAGCTTTTTTAGAGACGATCTATGCGGTGGCAAACGGCCATTTGGGGGTGCGGGCCAGTAACCCATTGCAAGGTAACGGCCGCCAAACGTCAGGGACCCCAGGCCTCTTTGTGAACGGTTTTTATGATCTTAGTCAAATTACATATGGGGAAACCTATGCCGGTTATCCAGAAAATAATCAAACCATCGCGCAGCTGCCGGACCCACGGTACTTGGTCATCGAGGTGGATGGCCAACGTTCAGACCAAGTCGCGTTTACGACGCGGGTGATCGATAAGAACCTCGACCTGGAAACGGGGTTACTGAACGAACTGTTTGAAATCACGGCCCTGAGTGGCAAACTGCTTCAGCTGTCGATGTCAACGTTTGCGTCACAGGCGGATTCAGCCATTTTTTGTGAGAGCTATTCGGTGCGTCCATTGAACTTTAGTGGTCCGGTAAAGCTGTATAAAGAACACCCGTACATTGATCAAGTGTTTGATAAGAGCACCGACATCCGGGCAGTGACCAGAAAAAACGTCCTTGACCGTCAGTTTATTGACGCTGATTTTCCCGCCATGCAGATCACCACACAAAAAAGTCAGCTGGGGTTGATCTTAATGTGGCGATATCTAGGGGAGGATTCACTGGTTCAGTTTGATCAAACGGACGGGATGCCGAAGTATGTGATGGATCTTGATCTCCAACAGGGGCTGGCCGAATCGTTTGACTTTGGCTATTCCATTGGCCAGATTCATAGTTTGATGGATGTGGCTATGAACCATGATACCTACCTGAAACACGCTAATCACCATTTAGAACACCATTCGTTTTCATCGCTATTTACAGAATCGGCTCAGCAAATGCGGGCGTTTTGGCAGGACACAGATATTCAGCTAGAGGGTGATCCAGAGACGCAGCGTGGCTTGCGGTTCAATCTGTTTCACCTCCACCAGTCTGCCGGGCACGATGGAAACACCAGTATTCCGGCGAAGGGGCTCACAGGTGCCGGGTATGAGGGCCATTACTTCTGGGACACCGAAATGTTTATGTTGCCCGCGTTTATTTACACGGAACCAGCACTGGCAAAATCGGTGCTCATGTATCGCTACAATACCTTGGATGCCGCCCGACGTCAGGCCAGGGAGTTTGGGCTTGACGGTGGGGCGATGTTTGCTTGGCGAACGATCAACGGAACGGAGGCCTCGCCATACTTTCCGGCGGGGCTCGCCCAGATGCACATTAACGCGGACATTGCCTATGCGGTTGCTAAATACATCGAGGTGACCGGTGACCAGGACTTTTTGCTGACTGCTGGGTTCGAGCTGATCCTTGAAACGGCGCGGTTCTGGCAACGAGTGGGGAGCTTTGGTGTGGATGGGCCTCAGGGTGGTCGCTTTGTTATCAATAAGGTCACTGGGCCCGATGAGTACACCGCGTTGGTTAATAATAATTATTATACAAACCGGATGGCAAAACATAACCTCGCGTTGGCTGTTCAGTATGCACAAGAACTCAAGCAAACGCACCCGGGGCGTTTAGAAGAACTGGGGGTAACGGACAAAGAAATTGCGAGTTTTGATCATGCGGCCAATAACATGTACCTGCCGTTTGATGATGAACTCGGGGTCAAGATGCAGGACGACGGGGCGTTTAACATGCCAATCTGGCCATTTGATCAGACGCCGCGCGATAATTATCCGCTCCTGTTGCACTACCACCCACTGCGGTTGTACAAGCATCAGGTGAACAAGCAGCCAGATACGTTGCTTAGTGACTTCTTGTTCCCAGAAGATCAGGACATGGCGCAGTTAAAACGGGACTTTGATTACTATGAGCCACTGACGACCCACGATTCGTCGTTATCGCGGCCGATCTTCAGCATTTTGGCTAACCGCATCGAAGCGCACCATAAGGCATACCGCTACATTGCGGAATCCTTACTCACAGATTTAAATAACGGGCAGGGCAACTCGCAGGATGGGGTTCACCTTGGCAGTATGGGTGCTAGTTGGATGGAAATGGTATATGGCGTCGCTGGAATGGCCCAGACCAAGCAGGGGTTGGTGTTTGCACCACACTTGCCGGTTCAGTGGACAGCGCTGACGTTTAAAATCAAGTACCAAGGGACCCAGATCGGCATTCACATCACCCGGAATCAGGCCCGGTTTGAGCTGTTGAGCGGGAGTAAACTGACCCTTTGCTGTGCGGACCAACCGGTCGTTTTGGAAGCCGGTTCAAAGGCCAAACGGACCGTGACGGTATCATTAACTGAATAGAAAAAAAGCCGGGTCCAGATGAATTAGTCATCTGGGCCCGTTGCTGTTATTTGGGGTGAACGATCCCAAGATCGATCATGGACTGAGCGGTGGCGATAATGGCGGTTTTGGCAGAACGAGGGTGCCAGTCGAGCATCGTCACAGCTTTAGCGTTACTTGTTTCTGCGTAGACACCGACCAATCCCGCCACCATGCGCAACATTGGGTTGGTTAAGGCGGCGGCCTTTAGCACCGCGTTGGGGATGATCTTGGTGGGGATGTTGGCCGCGTAGTCTGGAAAGGCCGTTCGAAGAATGTCAGCCACCTCAAGCATGGATAATGTCTCGCCAGTGGTAGCAAGGAACCGTTCGCCGCTCGCGCTGGCCTTGGTCATTGCCAGAATGTGTAAACTGGCGACATCACGGACGTCCACGTAACCAGAATCAACATGTGGAACAGCCTTCGTTTTCCCTGTTAACAGATCCTGAATTTGAATGTTGGAGTGGGAGTAATCACCAGCTAAAACGGGACCCATAACGGCGACCGGATTGACCGTCGCAAGTTCCAGGCCGTTACCTTCTTCACGAATAAAGCGCCAAGCGGCCTGCTCGGACAGCGTCTTTGATTTTTGGTACGGGTGCACCTTGCCGGATGAGAGATCAGACCAGTCGTCTTCGGTGTATGGTGTTTTGCGGTTCTTATGCCCGGCAAAAACGGCACCGTAAGCGGAGGTCAAAACAACCCGTTTAACGTGGGCATCACGGGCCGCAGTGAGGACGCGGAGCACGCCGTCAATGGCAGGCCGAATCATTTCATCCTCATTTTTAAAGTTCAGCGTGGGGGTTGGGGAGGCTGGGTGAATGACGTAGTCGGCGCCAGTCATAATGGTGGCCCAATTGTCATCGTGTGTCAGGTCAGCGGCCATGACACTGAGGTCGCTGAAATCGGTCCACCCACCAGTGGTGAGCATATCGTGAATGAGGGCTGTCTTCTTTAAGTCACGAACGGTGGTTCGAACGGCGTAACCTTGTTGAAGTAATTGAAGAATTGTGTGGATGGCAATAAAGCCGCTGCCGCCGGTTACGACGACCAGTTGTTTTTGTTGTGAAGTCATTGAGAAATCCTTTCGCTTCCGTTACACTTGTAACGTTAATGACAGTAGCATACAGTCACGGGTTCAGCTGTTCAAGTGAAAACGGCGCATCTATGACAGAATGGAGAAAGTGTAATGGCAGCGACACAACATGCACAATCAATCAAACAGGATTCACAAACGTACCTCGCAACCGCGTTGTTGCAATTGTTGGTGACAACAGATTTAACGGATATTACCGTGACCCAAGTGGTGAAGCGGGCGGGGGTCAGTCGGATGGCGTTTTATCGGAACTTTGCGACATTAGATGACATTCTGGTGGCACACTTTAGGCCGTTGATCGATGCTCAGTTTGACGCCGTGATGTACAAACAACCAGCAGAAAAGATGGCGGCACTCAGTGATTTTTTGGTGACGAATATTGATGTTCTTCAACTGGCTGTTGACCGGGGGTTTGAACACGTCATTCAGGAAATTTTTAATGACAACATGTTGCGGTTTTATAAACAGATTGATGTGTGGTCACAATTAACGCCCGCCCAGCAAACGTACTGGCCCCAGTTTATGAGCGCTGGTGTGTACAGAATGTGGCGTGAATGGTTGTTAGGTGGGCAACAAGAGTCACTGACAACGATCCATGACCTCATTGGTGGGTTTCAACGGGCAACACTCGCAGGGTTGCTGGAACAACGAACGGGCGATCAGTAGCGATGATCGCAAAGAAAAATGAGCCTCCAAAGGGAGACTCATTTTTAAATGAATGTTTGAGTGCGTTACTCTGGTCAGGATAAGCCGCTGACGTTAGTTATTGTTGGCAGCGTCAAGGTTGGCAAAGTACGCCGTTTCTTTTGCTGCTTGGGAAGCCTGGTTTTGCTTGTTGTACCAAGGTGAAATCGTGAATGCCAAGAAGTCGTTCAACAAGTAAACGGAACTGTTGACGAACATGGCAAGCGTTGCATCACCTTGACGGAATGAGACGGCCCAGAGGACCATCTGGGCAAGACCAGAAGCAACCCACCAGATGTATTGTTGTTTGAAACGAAGGAAACAGATCACGCCGGCACAGGCAGAGATACTAAATGAAATGGCATCGATCCATGGCCGCGGGTCGTTTGTCAGGGCCCCAATCAGGAAGCCAGACAAACCGTATGTGATGATCGTGGCAATAATGGCAACGGAAGTACTCCGCCACGTAAAGGAGCGAATCTTGCTGACCATGTTTTTGTTCCAGCTTGGGCTCAGCAGGACGGGAAGGTCCAACGTGGCCATGTAAACCAGCTGTTCAGCGATGGACAGGTAGTTCTTAGCGGCAAAACCGACATACACAAAACAGAGCGCGGACAGAACCCCAAGAAAACCATTAACACTTTTGGCCTGGTTAATGGCGAGGATGCAGAGCACCCCAAGGGTCGTCCCAATAAAGGTGATCAGGTTGACCAAGCTGAACGGGTTGGAGACAAGTGTCATGACCTGGGCCCCGAGTGAAAACCCGAAGAGCCAGTATGAGGCCGTGTGCCACCCCGTAAGTTGGTGAGCCAGAAACTTAAAATAATTAGTGATGTGATGCATGAAATAAACGCTCCATTCTATGATTTATATTTGTGGCCCGGTAGAGTTTAAAGATTCAGGCCTGTAACGCACTGATAGCTATACTAGCATCATCAACCGCGAAAACAAAATGTCCTCAAAACGCTTTCTGTATATAGCAGTTAACGTGGTTAAGCACCGGCTGACGACTGGTCTACCGGTCTTAGACGGAAATTTACCTCGGACACAAGATGATGTGAAAAAAGTTTTGGAAAATCTATATATTGTGTGTTCGAAATTTGAAACAAAATGAAAACGAGTACTTTTTAACGGGCGTTTTGGGATAGAAAAAAGGCCGTCAATCCTTTATCAGCAAGGATTGATGGCCATGATGGGTTGATTAAATTAGTTGAAAGCTAAGTTCTGGTTCATTGAGCCGCATAATTTGGCCCAGGTGACTAAACCGAACTTGAAGTTTTTTGACACCATTTAGATTGGTGTCGATAATTTCGATGCGGTACGGTGAGTTGGGGGTTGGGTGAACAAGATTAAACGTTAAGTATTTACCTTTGGGGAAGTGAATGCTGTGGTGACCGATTTCGTTATGAAAAATTGTAATCATCGTTGATCTCCTCCATAAATTTTATTTATGTAAATTATCATAGCAGGTTAATTATTAACATGACAATTAACTGCCTCTCAGCGTTTTTGGGGAAAATGACAAAAATGTTGGTTTTCGGGTTGTGTTTCTGGCTAATATTCGCTAATATAGTAAGGTACCAGTTAGGTATAAACGAGTTGCGCCTGTAGTGTAATGGATCGCACGTAAGATTCCGGTTCTTGAGATGGGGGTTCGATTCCCTCCAGGCGCATAAGTGATTTTTACAGAAGTTAATAAAAGAGCCTTAACGTTGATTTACTCATCATCGTTAAGGCTCTTTTGCTGTCTAAATATTCGTGGATGTTCAGGAAAATGCTAGTTAATATTTGAGATTAGTGGAAATATTGGACTATTTATATTGGCGTGTTGACTTAGGATGCATATATAGTCTTTAGAGCTTCACTAATCTAAAATGGCAAATTAAATGATTATATAGTTCATTTGATTAAATATATTTTAATAAAAATAAAAAAGTGTTATAGTTGCGTAGGATATAATTGTACAAAACGCAATGAATTACGGGATGGTGTCTAAGTATGGAACCCTATTTAAAAACGCGATATAAACTATATAAATCCGGAAAATTTTGGGTTGTTAGTGGAATAACCATGGTTGCTTTTACCGTTGCCTCCGTTTACTCTAATCAAAATGTTCATGCTGATACATTACCAGTATTAGACGCTAATGAAATAACAGCGCCAATTTCCCAACCAAATAAGTTAGTCTTGGGTAGCGATGCGCATAAAACATCTTTGGTTGAATCCGATGAAGGAACAAATAATCAAGTATCCAAGCAAGCAGATTCTGAAGATAAAACTAGCACGGATATTTCAAACAGTGTTTTAACAGATAGCTCTGCCGCTGTTCAGGAAAGTGGAAATGATACTACAAGCGCAACAGGCATCACAAGCGCAGCAAGTGCTACAAGCGTATCGAGTGGCACAAATACGGCGAGCACAGCAGGTGCTACAAGTGCAGCGGTCAGTGCAAGTGCAACAAGTAGCAGTACGGTAAGTACTCCAAGCACTTCAAGTACGGAAAAACTATCCCCATATACGGTACAAGCGTTGTCTAAAGCGGCCATAATAAAGTCGGGGATAAATGGATCCGTAAAATGGGATTTTGATGATCAAGGGACATTAACTTTGCACGCAGGAACTTTAGCTAATACGTATGGGTATGGTATTGCTACATGGGATGCTTCGTTTCTGAGTTCCGAGACAATTAAAAAAGTCGTTATTGAATCAGGAGTTATTGCAAATAACGACGCAAGTTATTTATTTAGCTCATATGATGGAAATACTGATGCTCCTTGGTTTGAAAGCATCGATGGATTACAAAATGTAGATGTATCAAGGGTAACCAATATGTCTGGAATGTTTGCGTTTGATAAACAGGTCAATCAGATTGACACTCGCGGGTGGAATACCTCAAAAGTAGTTGATATGAAGCATATGTTTTATGGAACGGCTAGTTTAAAGACCTTGAACATTTCGAGTTGGGTAATTCAACCCAAGACAAACATGTATGCTATGTTTGGCTATACACCAAATTTGAGTCAAATTTCCATTGGTTCCGGCTTTAGAGTGAATACTGATTTATCATTCGACGATTATTTTTATGAATGGCCAGCAGGGTGGAATGATCCATCTAGTAATGAATTTCTAACATGGAAAATGGTTGGTACAGGAACGCTTGCTAATCCAGCAGGTCCAACCTATAGCTTAGATAATTTTTTAAACTTATATCAGTCAGGATTAGGCCCCACGGCGACCTTTGTTCGTTCGTTTAGTCCTCAGAAATTGACTGGTAAAGATTTTGTTATGAATCTAGGTGATGCCACTCCTAAAACTAGTGATTTTGGTTTGGGAACGAAAGCAGGGCCGATTGAGATTGATTTTAGTGGCGTTGACTTCTCTAAACCAGGAATTTATTCTGTAAAGCTTAGAAGTGGCGATCAAGTAGTATCGGTGAATTTGACAATCGAAGCGCCGGTAAACTTTGATGATTTAAAAAAAGCGGAGCAGAACTTAGTTAAGGCAACACAAGACGTTCTTAAAAATCAGTCCTCTATTTTGAATCAAAATCTTAATGACATGATAATCGATGAAATTAGTAATGAGAATCATGTGCTGCATACTAATGATTTTTATAATTCGTTGTCTAACATTTCAGAGATATATGCTAATGAAGAATTGGAAAATAAAATTGCTGAAATTAAGGCTGAAGCAGTTAAAGATAAAATCGACGAGCTCCATAATTTTCTTGGAGAACAAAATAATAAGTCACAAAAGATGTCAAATATTAATCGCCTAACAAAACTCTTAAATGAATTAGCAGATCTGATCAATCAATCACAAACGACAGCTATTGAGTTTCCCAACGATATTATCGGACAATATGTTAAAAATGTTGGACAAATTAGTCAATCCAGTGAAAACAAAATTCAAGATTATATAAAGGCTACGCTAGAAACTGGGAAAGTACTTGATCAATATGCTCAGACACCAGCTCCTACTGCGGTAAATGAAGCTCTATTACAAATTATTCGTGCAGGCTTTGATGGCGGTAGTGAAAACATATTAATGGCGTTACAACAATCTTTTGCTAAACAATACCCAGATTTATCCTTGGAAGAAATTTCTGGAATGGCAAACAGCTTTTATAGTCAATTGATAGAATGGTATAGCAATGGTGATATAAATAGCGCAATTGAAAAGCCGAGCATATCGGGAGACTTTACGTTAGTTCCTGTTGCCATTCCTGGTCGAGAAATGGAGCAGATTTTTCCAGATTGGCACACTGCTAATATTAATAAATATTGGAATATGTTTGTAAACAATATTTTTAATAATACAAGTGCAGGTGAAGAAACGAATCACACGATTTTAGGTGAGCTCGAATATCCACTACTAAGTGATTTGTTACCATTGATTTTGTGGATTCCAGTACCGACACCACCAACGACACCACCAACGGCGCCACCAACGACGCCACCAACGACACCACCAACGACGCCACCAACGACACCTCTATCGACTCCACCAACGGTGTCTGATAAACGGGTAGAAGAAAAATCAGAGCATTATGATACTGCACAGGAGGCATTACCATATACTGGGCAATCTAGAAATAGATTTTTAATGACATTTATTTGGCTTTCTGTTCTTACAAATTTGCTTGTACTGAGTTTGTTTACAAGATTTAAAAGACAGTGATTAAACCACTTAGAAATAACGTCGTAGTGTTCATAATAGATACTTCCGCATTAGTCTATCTGTGAATAGTAAGAGGAAATTTTTGGTTTGTAAATTGCTATAAACTAATTTTAAAACCGCAACGTTGATTTAATTATCAACGTGAACTTATACCCCTAAAGTTAAAGTAAAAACTCCAACTTTAGGGGTATTTTTGATGACTAAGATTTCAAAAGAAACAAAATTCAGATAAAAGTAGTGGATATGGATCATGGGGTTCTTCAACATCAAATCAAAATGATTCAGACGTGACCCTTAATGCTAAATCTTCCAGCGATAATGGCGGGTACAAAGTGATTGCCTTATATCGGGTCACAAAATCTTATGATAATAGTTCAGACGAAGATAACTCTGAATTGCATGAAGTTGTTTTATCAGATTTAAAGTTATCAGGTGGTCAGCTTAATGTTGACGATATTTCTACTAAAGACGATAG
This sequence comes from Furfurilactobacillus entadae, assembly GCF_045862745.1. Lineage (NCBI taxonomy): Bacteria > Bacillati > Bacillota > Bacilli > Lactobacillales > Lactobacillaceae > Furfurilactobacillus > Furfurilactobacillus entadae. The sequence goes on from NZ_BQXN01000007.1 coordinate 22,283, forward strand.
CAATATTAATGATGTTAGTGATTCGCAATCTGTCGAATTACATGACTTAAATGCAAATGGTATTCAAATTAAGTAACAACCGAATGTTCAATGACAACTCATGATATGATAAATCATATAATGAGGAAAGCATCACACCATATCGATAATATAAAAGGGGTCATAGCAGTCATGATCTGCTGAGGTGCACCCTAAAAGCTAAATAGCAATATTCTCTAGGCGTTAAGTTGTCGATATTGAATCGGCGATTTATCGCCTAGTTTCATCTGGATTCGCTTATTATAATAATGAATTCATAATCATTCATTGTGCATTGCTTCCATTATGGTCACCAACTAGGAAAGCTCGATTAATAACTACCATCACCGTACACTCAATATGGTTCTTAATTGCTGCAGTGGTTGTGTAAATAATAATGTAAGCAGACTGTCTTAAGTGGCAATGAAAGTAAGAAGTAATATTTATTGGCATTCAAAAAAACTTTAAAGAGCTCAGGCAAGCATAGCATCAGATGAATATACTAAAGCTTTTGATGAAAGTTTCTGTAAGCGTATGGTGGTAGTTAAAATGGTAGTCAGAAAGATATTTTTAAATGTATTTCCCTGTATATCAATGTTTACGGTTTGAAATGATGCGATCCCTCCAGGCGCATAAGTGATTTTTACGGAAGTTAATAAAAGAGCCTTAACGTTGACTTACTCATCATCGTTAAGGCTCTTTTGCTATCTAAATGTTCGTGGATGTTCGCTAATGTTCAGGAATGGCGGTTATTATATTTTGCAATCAATGAAACGATTGAGAAGTACTGGATCATTTTTTACATCATGAAAGATGAGCTGCTTAATCAAGCTCTATCCAACTATAGTGGCTTTGGTTTACGGTTGGGTTGGACTATTACAGCCAAAGTAGAATCGAAACCAAATTAAAAGGCAGATTGCCAGTTGAATACCGGTAATCTGCCTTTCAAGTATCTAGCTTAATTGTCCAATTAAATAGGGCTTACTTCATGAAATAACCCATTCAATCATCGTCCCGTTCCGGCAAATTCACATTTGCCTTCATCCGAAAATAAAGAAGCCAATACAAAACGCCAATTGTGATCGATAGGGCACCGTATAAAATCATCAGTAACGAGTTTCCAAAGTGCTGAAAAGTGAACGTGCCCAAAGGGGAGCCAAGGGCATCGCCCACTAAAAAGCCAGATTGAGCGACACCTAATAAAATGACTGTTTCGCTTTTGGGGAACATATCGTATTCCATTAGCTCTTTGAAAATAAATAAACTAGCGATGAAAAATGACATAATGCCAAAGCCCAAAATTTTAGCAAAAAACATTTTATCCGGTAGCAGGCCCGTGATAATCATGCAAATGCCGGCACATAGTTGACCAACTAAGAACATTCGAACCGGAGATTTCGTTTGCGAAGACCGCTGAAAAATGAAGGAAGCTAATACGGTAATAATGCCAAATGTTGTTACCCAAAATGTGGTTAAACCAACGGAAAGACCGGCTTGTCGAAAAATTGCCGGTAAAATTGGATCAATTAATGCCGTCGTTATCCCCATTAGACCAGTTACTAACATGAGACTAACCCCAAAAAGGCGGTGCTTGGGAACCATTAAAGAAAGGCGATTCTCTTTTTGTTGCATTCGGTTCGCTGGCATATGAACTGTAAGACCCAACGAGGCCATTATCAATGCCGCTGACAATAAGAGAACAATATAGACAATATTTGAAGATTTAAATAACGAAGCTATTGCCCCAGCAATGATGGTAGCAAACAAAGTGCTTAACTGCATTACAGAATAACGAGCTGCTACTAAAGGCCCTTTTGCATCTGAATCTTGGTCGGCTTCACTGTATATCCAAGTTCTGATCAGAAGAAGGGTGATACTCGCTCCCAAACCTGAAAGTAAACCTGAAAGTGCGGAAAAAAGGAGGCTACCAGGAAGGGTTCTAAGCAGCATACCGATACCATATAGTGGTAAAAATATTAACGCGGTTTGACGTGGAGAAAGTCGGGCCACTAATGGGCTTAACAAAAATGAGAGCGCGCCCGCAATTGCCATGGCAGAATAGGCGATTGAGTAATGTAAAAGATTATGGGTTTGTTGAGCAAATAAAATTTGCGAGTATTGGGAAATCCCCATTACAAGGTAAAAAATGGTGACCATGGTTATTAATTGCTTGTGTTTAACTATCGGTCTAAAGGCTGTTGCTAATTGTTTTAAGACGAAATCACCTCTGCCCAGTCTTGGACTAATGTTTGCTTTAAATGCATCGTTATATTTGGTCATATTAAACCCCCAGAATTGGATTTTGTCCAACTCTGGGGGTTTGACTTTACTGATTTAACAATCAGTGTACTGGCCTTTTTGTTGGCAAATACATATAGAAGTAAGCTTCAAATACTTGTGTAATCAATGAACGTTGAATCAATTTTATGATGTTCTTGTTTACCGCTTAGGGCTAATTCAAACGCGGCACGTCCAACTTCCTCGAAGTGGTGATCGATCGTTGGAATTTCGAGTAGTTGACTAGATAATTGATGCTCTTGACCCATTAGTCCAGGCATGGGCAAATGATGGTCGAGATAGTATTGGCGCGTGCTGGCGATGATGTCGTCACCATTGCCAAAAATAAAATTGGGGGCTAACCGATGTGTCGTGTAATAGGCACCCGCTTTATAGCCATCTTGATCCGTCACAACCGGGGTGTAAATCAATGCTGCTGGTATCGGCTGGTTAAAGACTTGTTGATAAGCCCGGTGCATTGATTGACTGGTCGCACTTAAGCGGGAATTGCGACTGAGAAGAATGCCGACCTTATTGAAATGGTGCTGTTTGATCCAAGTGAAAGCTTCAATGTAGGCGGCATCGCGATCAACGTAGGACGCTGGGATGGCGTTTCCCTCGGGATTAAAACAACAAACGATTCGCCCATATTTTTGATAAGACGCCAACTTGCTGGTTGGTAAACCATGGGAAACGAAAATGAGTGCGTCGAATGCGTGTTGATGAAGCTGTTCTAAGTAGGTCAGCTCAATGGCTTGATCATACTTTGAGGGGAGCAGGACGAGCTGATAATCTGCTGAAAGTGCCGCATCCATAAGGCCGGTAACGATTTTACTAAAGTAGGGGTGATGACTGTGTGGCAAAACGACGCCAATGTTATGCGTATTGCCGCGACTCAAATCACGGGCGACAGCGTTGGGTGTGTAGTCTAGTGCCAGCATAACTTGTTCAATTTTTTTCTGAGCAGCCGTACTGACATATTTTTTGTGATTAATGACGCGTGAAACTGTCGCGGGTGAATAGCCGCTTTTCTTGGCAATGCCGTGGATGTTTGTCACAAGTCGAACCTTCTTTTTCAAATGTTTACTTACAGTTTACGCTTCTCGGCAGCTAATAGGTGCTGAATGCCGTAAGCAACACCGTTTGAATCATTATCAGTTGTGATAAATTCAGCGATTTGCTTGATTTCAGGGTTGGCGTTTGCCATCACGATGGGGTGGCCGACTGAATTGAGCATTGGGAGATCATTATGACCGTCGCCAAATGCAGGCAGTTCTTCTGTCTGTAAATGTTCACGTTCTTGAATAAAATGAATTCCAACTGACTTTTGGGCAAGCGCACTCGTGACTTCCAGGTAGACCGGACCAGATTGTTGAAAAATGATTCCGGGGAGATCCATTTTTAAAAAGTAATCCTGAACATGGTGCAGTGTTTGTTCCTCATCAAACATCATCATGATTTTGAATATGTGAAGCTGGGGCTGGTTTAATAACTGGCTGAATGAAGTTAGTGTCGGTGATTGGCCAGTGAGGCGACTTTCTGTCGTAATTCCTTGATCGATCTTCTCGGCATACCAGCAATTTTGACCATAACAACTGACGCTGACAGTGGGAAAGCGTTGCCCAAGTTTGCCGAGGATTTGCTGAACAACGGTTGTTTCAATGCTGTTGGCAACAAGGGGAACAAGACGTCTGTTTTCCATTGAAAAAATAAGCCCGCCGTTAAACGCAATTTGGGGTGTTGCCAGATGTAATTGATTAATGGCAAACATCATTTCCATGGGGGCACGTGCGGATACCAGAGTGAATGGAATGTGAGTACTTTTGATAACAGTCGCGTTGTGTTCACTTAAGTGTCCCTGTGAATCTAGCAAAGTATTGTCCATGTCTGAAAAGATGTGTTTGATCATAATGAAATCTCCTATTGTGGTTCTTGAATTAACCCAAGGATAATCTCTGAAACGCGTTTCAGGTCAAGGACATTTTATTGATGAATGAGATTAATTGTGATGGTAATAACGCGTTTTTTCAGGAGCCTTAAAAATTTTATCAGCACCATTCGAAAAGCGCCATGCACGGCCTGAAAGGGGCTTGTACATGACGCTTTTTCATTATATAAAACGAGATGGTGTATCTATTTATGGGGTCAGAAATCCTGGTTTTCAAGTCAATTGTTCGGTATGACTACGAAGGGTTAATTAGCGTGCGTGGCGTTTTAGGAAAACAAGAAGGCCAGCAAGGCCACTAATTAACACACCAGCGATCCCCAACCATGAAGCGGCCTCTGCTGCTGTTTTGGGTAAGAGACTCTTCTGCGAAGATTGGTCAGCTTTCGATGATGATTGCATCGATTGACTAGAATCACTGGGCCGGTTGCTAGAGGTGGACGCGGTTATCTGATTACTGTTTGTACTTGAGGCACTTGAACTATCTTGATTGTTAGCGTTGCTTGAAGATGAACTGTTGTGTTCGGAACTTAAGTTATTAGAACTTGAACTAGGATTTGAACTGTCAGAACTTGAACTATCGGCGTGGTCTTTAGCGTAAACGTAAATTACAGTCTGTGCTGTATCCGTGAAGGCGCCTGTTGCGCTACCGTGGAGTTCTTTAAAGGTGTAGCCGTTGACCTGCTTTTGGGTAGTGGTGTACTTGTCGCCAATGTTGCCATGAAGCACACGATCATCAGCGATTTTGTGACCATCTGTGTCAACATACGTGGCAGTTACATCACCGGCCTTAGTTGAGGCAATCACACTCACGTTTCTCGAGTAAGTCACAATATTCCCATCGCTATCGGTGACGGAATATTTAACAAGATAGGTTCCTGGTTTTGAAATGTCAAAGCCACCTTCATCCACCACTTTAATGGCATTTGTTAACGTGCCATCCTCTACGTCACCGGCCGTCAGCTGGTCTAATAAGTTGAACTTCCCATTCTGATAAAAGGTGATATCCTTGCCATCAATGTAGGGCACAAATCCGGCTTGGCTTGTGCCTGTATATTGACCAGTGATGTTTGCAGTAACGTTAGCTGAGCCTTGAGAAAATGAAGAAGCTACCGTTGTCTTGTCCGTGAAATTAGGAGCAGCAACGGCGAAAGTGATGGAATAAATTTGCCATTGTTTAAGATCATCAAAGTGGACCTTTAGTGTTCCATTGCTTAAAGATGTGAGGGCACTATTGGTAATATCAGTAACTTGATTATCAGCGTCAGTTTTTTGAATGTAGAGAGAATTTGGCTTAATGTCATGATCTGCGGTGACTGTCCCGATGTACTTTCCTAACTCGGTTGATTCCCTAGTTGCAAAAGTTACCGTGTAAAAATGATATGGGGCACTGTACGAAAATCCCCAGAGGTCTTTAGACAATAAGCCGATGGAATTATTTCGGTACCCATTACTTGGATAATTGACCGTATACCATGACGGAACCCCGCCATAAATCGTGGCTCCGGGGATTACCACCTGACCAGGGTTATCTTTCTTGACAGTCAACGTGGGGTTAGCCACGTTGATATTGTGCGAATTACCGGTAGTGTCAATAAGGTTTGCGGCTATTGTTGTCGTAGCGTCCGCGTCTTTTGCATGACAACTAAGTGCAATGGTAACCGTTCCCTCGGTATTCATGTCAACTTTGCTCGTAAAAGTGACTGTGTTGCTATTTGGGTCAAAAGAAGATGAGAAGTACTTATCAATGTTTGAATTTAAAGTCAGCGAGCTGTAATCAACGACATTACTGTCTAAATTAACAACGATTTTATCGCCCTTTTGAAGGGTGTTTTTTGAATCTGTATGGACGTTGATGTTGATCAACAATGCATCGAGAGCAGTTTTTGTCTCAGTAAAGTTGGTATCAATAGAAACAGGGATTCCCACGGAAGACGTGGCCTTTGATGAAGAATCTTCTGCTGTCGTACTGGTCGAGCTCGCAGGTTTAAGTGGTGTTCCATCGCTGGTTAATTCGCTTGAGCTAGACGAATTTGATTGATCAGCTGCGTGAGCTGTAGAACCAAAAGCGTTTCCGCACATTAACGCAATAACCACGAGTGCGCTAAGTGGTTTACTAAATTGTCCCTTTAACATGATTACGCCATCTCCAATAAATGAATTTAATTACTTAAGTAAAATAAATATTTTATATTATATAGTTTTGCAAAATTTATGTTTTTAGTCAAGTTTCCGTATTGGGAGAAACGGTCTTGCATTCTTACAGGAATTATTCATGAGTGCCGAATCAACGGAATAAGGGTTAGCCATCATTGGTCATAACGGTGCTACTCTTTACTTGATTAGGTGTGGCAGAGCACATGAATGTAATGCAAAACAACAAGCCACGCTTATAATAATTAGGTCGCTATCCTTTACTATTGATCGGTTAAAGTTTTAGACTGGTTAGATGGGTCGCGCAAGATTTTTGTTAATTTGTGGTTAATAGCCGCGCTAGGGAGTTAGTCGCTATGATCAAAATCAGATCACTTCAAGTGATTAAGTACGGAGAACGTTAGCATCTACCAAATTGGAGGTTATAAATACAAATGTTTTTATCGATGGACCATTTAAATAAAATCTACGCTGGCAATAAGGTTGCCGTTGATGACTTTAATTTAGAAGTCAACCGGGGTGAGTTTATCTGTTTTATTGGGACTTCAGGGTCCGGAAAGACGACGACAATGCGGATGATTAACCGGATGTTACGGCAAACATCTGGAACCATTAAAATTGATGGCAAGGACATTGCAGACATGAATCCGGTGCAATTACGACGTCGGATTGGTTATGTTATTCAAAATATTGGCCTGTTACCACACATGACCATTGGCGAAAACATCACGCTAGTGCCTAAATTGTTAAAATGGCCAGAAGAGAAGCGGCAAGCTCGTGCTAAAGAAATGATTAACATGGTAGAGTTGCCAGAGAATTTTTTGGATCGTTATCCAGGTGAACTGTCAGGTGGGCAACAGCAACGGATTGGCGTTGCACGGGCGCTAGCGGCTGATCAGGATATTATCCTGATGGACGAAGCTTTCAGCGCGTTAGACCCTGTAACACGTGAATTGTTACAGGATTTGGTTAAAAGCTTACAACAAAAATCTGGGAAGACGTTTATCTTTGTGACTCATGACATGGATGAGGCAATGAAGCTAGCTACGCGAATTGTGGTGATGTCACATGGAAAGACTGTCCAGATCGCTACACCGGAAGAAATTCTTCGTCATCCAGCTAATGATTTCGTTGAAGAATTGATCGGACGCGAACGTTTGATCCAAGCAAAGCCAAGCATCACCACTGTTGGGCAGGTTATGTTAAAGACCCCCGTTGCCATGCAAGCCAATCAAAGTATGGCCAGAGCGTTAAAGCTGATGCATGATCGACGTGTTGATACCTTATTGGTAACCAACGAGCACCAGCAATTAACGGGATTTGTGGATATTGAGACGTTAAACGATCATTATGCACCGCAAAATCCGCTTAGCAACATCGTCAATTCAAAAATTTTTTATGTGAATGAAAATGCGGTGATTCGTGATACTGTTGATCGAATCTTGAAACATGGATATAAAAACGTTCCAGTTGTGGATGATCAGCAACACTTGGTTGGTATTGTCACCCGAGCAACTTTAGTGGATATCGTCTACGATGCATTGTTTGGCGAAGACGGTGATAATGAGCAGGAAAGCGTTTCAACAAGCGAAACGGATGAAAAGGCGGGTGCATAAGCATGGTGACCTTTTTACAAAACTACGGCGGCCAACTTGTATTCAAGACATGGCAACATCTGTACATTTCAGGGATTGCCCTTTTCCTAGGTGTGTTGTTCGCGATTCCACTGGGCATTGTATTAACGCGGTTTAAAAGAGCAGCCGGAATCATTATTGGGTTGGCCAGTGTGCTACAAACAGTACCGGCAATGGCATTGTTAGCCTTAATGATTCCAATTTTTGGAATTGGAGCTAAGCCGGCGATTGTTGCATTATTTATCTATTCATTGTTGCCAATTTTACGTAATACGTATTTAGGCCTTGAAGACGTTGATCCAAGCGTGCTGGATGCGGAAAAGGGAATGGGAATGAGTCAATTAGAATCAATTCGGATGGTGGAACTACCACTCGCCGCACCGGTTATTATGGCGGGAGTTCGGTTATCTGGAACGTATGTCATTGCGTGGGCGACCCTGGCCTCATACATTGGTGCTGGTGGACTAGGAGACTTCATTTTCAACGGCCTAAATCTTTATCGCGGTGATTTGATTTTAGGTGGTTCGATCCCTGTAATATTGATGGCGTTAGTGGTCGATTTTTTGTTGGGGAGACTCGAACATCTGTTAACGGCGCAAACAGACTCTGAAAGTAGAGGTGCGACGTCATGAAAAAAACGGGACGAAAATTAATTGGTATCTTACTGGTTAGCCTGAGCATGGTGTTAATCCTTAGTGGCTGTGGCTTTCCTGGGTTAAACAACTCTAGTACAGGGACCGTGCGAATTGCAGCGCAGTCTACAACAGAATCACAGATTATGGCAGAGATGTTGAAGGATCTAATCCAGCACGACACCCCTTATAAGGGAACGATCATTGCAAATCTTGGTTCAGGTAATGTGACCTTTAATGCACAAAAGCGCGGTGATGCTGATATTACGGCAACTCGGTACACTGGGACTGATTTAGAGTCGATCATGGGCAAACAAATTGACCGCTCGCGGACCCCAGCGCAAACGGATGCCTATGTCACAAAATATTTTAAGCAACACTATCACATGACTTACTTTCCGAGCTATGGTTTTGCAGATACGTATGCGTGGATGGTCACTCAGAAGTTTGCGAAGCAAAATCATGTGAACTCAGTGAGCGATTTAAAGCCAGTTGCTAAGACAATGAAGGTTGGTATTGACCCAATCTGGGAAAACCGTCATGGTGACGGTTATGCTGACTTTAAACGGGTTTATGGATACGCTTTTGATGACGTTTATCCGATGCAAATTGGGTTAGTTTATGATGCGTTGGATAACGGTCGCATGGACGCAGTGCTTGGCTACTCTACGGACGGACGAATTGCTAGTTATAACCTAAAGGTTTTAAAGGATGATCGTAATTTCTTCCCGCCGTATAGTTGCAGTGTTGTTGCTAATGACGCCGCTTTAAAAGAATTCCCTAAGCTCAAAGCAACGCTAGCATTGTTAAATGGCAAAATTGATGAGCGGACAATGCAAAAGCTGAATTACCAAGTGGACAATAATTTAGAGGAACCGGCGACGGTTGCACAACGATTTTTACGAACACACCATTACTTTGAGGAGGGTAAGTAACGTGGCAAACCTAAATATTTGGCAACAACTAGTTGCTTACTTTCAACAAAATGGCATGTATGTACTGGTGCAGTTTAATCGGCATTTTTTGATTTCAATTTATGGCGTGCTGTTTGCTGCAATTGTCGGGATTCCCATTGGAATTGTGATTGCGCGATACAAAAAAATGAGTGGCTGGGTAATCGGTGTGGCAAATGTAATTCAAACGATTCCGTCATTAGCAATGCTATCTGTATTGATGCTTGGCTTAGGGCTAGGTGTTAATACGGTCATTGTGACTGTCTTCTTGTACGCATTATTACCGATCGTTAAGAACACATATACCGGAATGTTAAATGTTAATCCTGATGTCTTAGACGCAGGAAAGGGTATTGGAATGACGCGGTTGGAATTGTTACGGTACGTGGAGCTACCACTGGCCTTATCCGTCATTATGGCGGGAATTCGGAACGCATTGGTTCTTGCGATTGGGATCACAGCAATTGGTTCATTTGTCGGGGCCGGTGGGTTAGGCGATATCATTATTCGTGGAACTAACGCCACAAATGGTGGAGCAATTATCTTAGCCGGTGCTTTACCAACGGCCTTAATGGCGATCGTGTCAGATGCCATATTAGGCTGGTTAGAGCGACGGTTTAGTCCAGCTCAGATGAAGTAACAATTTGATGAGCTGTCTTTAACTAAAGAGTGACGTGCCATTGCGTTAAGGTAACCGCTGATTAGAGACTAGACCGGGGTTGCGTAGTCACCTAATGTAAGGTTGGCCTATGTCAGCTTGAAAGAATGATTCGAATTGTGAAAAGATGGAAAGGGAGCGGCTATATGGCCGCTCCTTTTCTGTCGAGATTATGATTGATACGTACTGGAATCTGAAAGTCAAAGAGCAAGGGTGAACCTTAAGATGACATTGAGGATGGCGATGCGTTCTTAATACGCATTTTTGACGTAAGATTGAGTAATCTAAAACACTGAGGGCTACAATTTGTTTTTCGGATGGTAAAATTATCGTAATCATTTATGTAAACGGCTAACGTAATTTTTTGGGTAGTGAGGAAAACAAACATGAATTATGTGATTTTTGGTCTTGAGCTGTTAGCAATTTTGCTTTGGTTAATTTTTGGAGTCCACACACTCTGGCTTGCTCTTATTGGTGTGGCAATCATTATTGTTGTTTCACAATTACTCCACATTCTTTTAAAAGCCCGGTAAACTTTGGCAAGAGATGTTTGCCGTTAAAGTTAAAAAACAATTCAGGTGATGAATTTAGGGCGCATAATAATGCAGTTTTGAGCTGAAAATACAATTAGTAATTGGCAGATGGTGAGAAGGTGTGTGGCCTTAAAGAAAAGGCTTTCATAAGCGAAGAGGCGAACAGTAACATCAATAACAACGATTGAAAAAATGACCGTCAGCCTTAATCATAGACTGGCGGTCATTTTAGTTAAGTGTTTAGACGGAAATGAATTCTTCATAAAACCAAGTGCTACCGAAGCACATTTATGATAAAGCTGGTAAGGCCTTTTCCATCAAAATGTCCCGCTGTAAGTCACCACCGAAATCAAATGTGTGGTCACTAAATGGCACGAAGCCTAACGTTTTGTAAAAGGCGAGGGCATTTTGGTTATGCTCCCAAACACCTAGCCAAAGCGAGGTCATCCCCAAAGAGTGAGCCTTTGAAACGGCATGGTTAATGAGGTGTTTGCCGAGGCCCAAGCGATGAAATTCTTGCTTAATGTAGATGCGTTCAACTTCCAGATGGTCTTCACCTTGGGGCTCGGTTTGAGCAGCTAGCCAATTTAACTTAAGGTAGCCTGCCAAACGTTCGTTATAGAAGATAAAGTCAAATTCGGACTGGTCATTATTTATTTCATCGATCAACTTAGTTTGATTGTAGGCGGTTGCCAGATAGTGTTGAAGATTTTCCTGAGCGTTATCTGCCGCAAACGTCGCCTTAAAGGTGTTAATACTGATTTCTTGTAATGCATGCACATCGTTAACCGTGACTCGTTTAATCTTGATTGCCATGAACAGTTTCTCCTCAATAGGGTCTGTGATACCCTTTTTTTACTTTTGCCCAATCAGCAACAACGTTGAGACTGACCTTTTCTAACAATTTATCCAGTAGCGCGATTTCTTCATCTGAAAGGGCGGTTAAAGCGACTGCATCGGAGTACTGATTTTCAGCTTTCAAGGTCTGATACAGTTTCTCACCGTGAGGGGTGGCGTATAGCAATTTGTTTTTTTGATTGAATTCATCATCAGATTTAACAATGATGTTCTTTTCGATCAATTTGCTAATGGCTCGATTTGTTGTCGTTTTATCCACACTGAGGAGGGTGGAAAGCTGCATTTGGGTGATGCCAGGATGCTCAACAACACGGCTTAGATATAGGTATTGGCCTTTTTCCAGCGAGAGTGATTTGAATTCTATGTTGCTAATCGAATCTAGTGCCCGCGAAATGCTACCGACGTTGCGTAAAATCGTGTTTTCAATCATAACGACTTCCCTTTCTGAAGATGAAATGAGTGTAACTCATTTTAGTTGTAAGTTCAACTAAATCTAAATTAAATTCCCAATAAAGCGTTTACGAATGTATTTCAGGTAGGCGATGTACACTCTGGGGTAGTCCGATAAGTTTCGCGGGTCAACGTTTAACGCGTCACTGAGCTTGTCTAGACGGTAACGTAACGTGTTGCGGTGGATGTTTAATGTCTTTGCAGTTAACGAATTGTCACCGTTTAACTGCGCATACGTCCAGAATGTCCGTAATAGTTCTTCACCGGTGGGGGCGGCAGATAAGCCCATCATGGTCTCGGTGAGGTCACGGACATCCACATTACTTTGCATGAGTTCATCCACTTCAACTAACGAATTATAAAAATAAACGTCGGTGTATTCTAAATACTTACTAATCAAAATGGTCCGCATGGCTTCATGTAATGAGTCATGGAGAGAGGCCCGAACGCTGCCCACCCCCATTTGCCAATCACGGTGGTGCCGAACTTGTTGCAAAATGCCGTCTAATTCACGCACATTTTCAGTGAAGATAATGTACTCCAGGTGAGTGAAGGTCAAGTAGGCCAACGGGGAGTCTTCTAAGATCGTCACGAGCTGTTTTCGCTGCGTTTCATCACTGGGAATGCGGATCAAAGCAATCTGGTATTTTCGTGATAAATCAATTTTGGGTTTGCGGGCGGTCTCCAAGAAATGTTGATCGGCGTCGTCCAGCGATGATAAAAGCAACCACTGGTGGAAGAAAATTGAGCGCTCTTCGGAGTCGATCTGCTCATGCTTATGTTCGATCTCAGACTGCACCAAAAATTCAAAACTATCCACGATGATCCGAACAAACGGGGCAACGACGGTCGGAGCACCCATAACCTCAACGGCACCAACGTTAATGTTGACCCGGACTGGCGCAATGACACCGGTGCGGTGTGCGTCCCAATCATCGACGGTCGTTTCCTTTAACCGCATGGTTTCCTGAGCAGCCGAATTGACTTCTCCGGTCTGCAAATTTCGCCCCCGATGATCAAACAGTTGTAATTCATACGGCAGGTCAATTTGGATCGTTTTAATCAACCGGGTGAGGATGTCACCTTCTAATTTAAGCATGTGGATTCTCCATTTTTAGCCAATATGTGCAAATGCACAATAAAGTCCGTCTATTTGTGTATAGCATAATTCTATCATAGGCCTGATAATAAAATCACAGTTAAATGAAAGCGCTTATTTTAACGGTTAATAAACCAGTGAATAGGAAGGTTCCGCATGGTACTGCTAGAGAAAGAGTTGATTCTTTTAGACGTCGATGCAACTGATGACGTTAATGCACTAACACAGGTCGCTGAACAATTGCACAAGCAAGGTGTCGTCAAAGCGACGTATCGTGATGCAATTATCAAACGTGAACAGGACTTTTCCACAGGGCTTCAAACGGCCACGGTGGGGGTCGCAATTCCGCACACGGATGCGGAACACGTGAACACCGCCAAGATTGCCTTTGCCCGGTTGACCCATCCCGTGACGTTTAAACAAATGGGGGATGGCAGTGATGTGCCCGTTCAGTTAATTTTCATGTTGGCCCTCACGGAGCCGCATGCACAATTAACCATGCTTCAAAATTTGATGACAATGTTTCAAGAGGCAGCCGTTATGGACAGCCTCCTGCACGCAAAGGATCAAGAGTCAGTGTTAGCACTTTTACAGCAACATAACATTATTTAACAACAGAGGAGTTTATCATAATGGGGATTATTAAATGGTTACTGAGCGCCGGTCCAACGGTTATGCTCCCAATCTTATTACTAATTTTTGGGTTATTGCTGGGGTTAAAACCTGGTAAGGCGTTCAAATCAGGATTGACGGTGGGAATTGGGTTCACCGGTTTAAACTTAGTGATTGGCTTGTTGACCTCTAACCTGGGGCCCGCTGCGCAAGCAATGGTTAAAAACTTTGGGCTTCACTTATCGACCATTGATGTTGGGTGGCCCGCTGCATCAGCCATTTCATACGGAACGGTCCTTGGGAGTTTGGCAATTCCGATTGGGGTTGCGGCAAACGTCATTTTACTGGTCGTTGGGTTAACGAAGACGCTGGACGTCGATTTATGGAACTACTGGCACATTGCGTTCACGGGGTCACTCGTTTATGCGGCCACTCAGAACTTTGCCTTGGGATTGGTCACCATGGTCGTTCACTTAATGTGGATCTACTTCTTGGCTGACTTGGCAGCACCAACCATTCAACGCCACTACGGATTAGCCGGGATTTCATTTCCACAAGGTGCCTCAGCACCTGGGTTCGTCCTTGCTTTACCGATTAACTGGTTGTTAGATCGAATTCCTGGGGTCAAAAACATTGAATGGACGCCAGAACGGATTCAAAAGCGGTTGGGAATTTTTGGTGATTCAGCCGTGATGGGACTGATTATTGGGATCGTTATTGGTGCCTTAGCTAAGTACCCAGTGGCCAAAATCTTAAACTTGGGTGTGGCAACCGCGGCTGTGTTAATCTTAATGCCACGGATGGTTTCACTGTTGATGGAAGGACTAACACCCATCTCTGAGGCCGCTAACACAATGGTTCAAAAACGTTTCCCAGGTCGGAGTCTGTACATCGGGATGGACTCAGCCTTGGCTGTTGGTCAGGAAGCCGTGTTATCAGCTTCCTTGATCTTAGTGCCATTGACGTTACTGATTGCCGTCATTTTGCCAGGAAACACAGTGTTACCATTTGGTGATCTGGCAACCATTCCGTTTATGATTGCCGTTATGGCCGCAGTCTTTAACGGAAACGTGTTCCGAATCGTTATTGGTGGAATTGTGGATGTGACCATTTCACTACTGATTGCTTCATGGGCTGCCCCGTTATTAACGGCCGTTGCAAAGACTGCCCACTTCAACATGAAGGGGAACTCAAGCATTTCCATCTTATCCGATGGTGGTGCTTGGACGACCCTGATGATTGTTGGCATCGGCCGAAACTTGCTTTGGATTGGGATCATCGGATTAGGATTGGTTGCCCTTGCGTTAATGATTTGGTTGAATAGATTTCATAAACATACCGACGCGGAATAACTTCAAAAAGGAGCAATAGGATAATGACAAAGAAAAATTTAATGGTTGTGTGTGGCACCGGGATTGCAACGTCAACGGTTGCAACGGGGAAAATCAAGGATTACCTGGAAGAACAAGGGTTGGTTGATCAAGTGACCTTCCACCAATCGAAAATTGCTGATGAAGTGGCAAACATTGAAAATGGGGATTACGACATCGTGGTTTCGACGACAATGGTGCCAAGCAGCATTAAGGACAAGGTGATTTCCGGAGTCCCATTGTTAACCGGAATTGGCGTTGATTCTGTGTTTGAAGAAATTAAGAAGGAAGTTCAAGCCTAAACAAAGTCTAGAAGGATATGACGAGATGGTTAAAAATGCCCACTGATTCTTATCGGTGGGCATTTTTAGCTCTCTTTAAAAGTGTAAACACAAAGATAATGCTTGATTTCGCCTTTTGTGCGCAGCGGCATCCATTATTAAACAAGTCGATCAACAAAGCGTTAGCAAATGTTAGCCAATTTGAAAAAAATGTCGCAGGCCGGTTGTTATTTCCTGGTGAGTTAACGAAAAGTGCGTTCCCTTGGGGTGCTCGGCACAATGAGATAAACTTAGTTACTGAAATGAAGTTATGAAAAGCTGTTCTGTTCCCAACTGAATTATTGCTGGAGGCTAATAAATGACACCGATTGAAATTGTGCAAACGGTCATTGACCAAATGAATCAAAATCGCGGGCCAAGTGAACTGCTGGCCGGAACGGGCGTCCGTGATTACGGGCCAAACGTCATCTGGCAGGGAAAATCTGCGACTACAAAAAACCGCCACATCGAAGTGGTACGGTGCTTTTCTGATGGTGACTTCGTGGTCGCCCATTCTCAGGTGTTGGTCGATCAGAAAGCGTTTGTCGCTCTTGATATATTTCACGTTACGAATCAAACGATCACTGAGCACTGGGGCGTAATGAACCCACTCCTTGGTGCCAATCCGGCGGGTCGCACGCAACTTGACGGGGAGACCGAGTTTCGTGACTTCCCGTTGACTGCCGCCAATAAAGCGGTGGTTAGCAACTTTGTCCATGATGAAATGATGCAGGAACGGCCAGGCCTGATTCAAACGTTTTTCAACGCGGGTCAGTACATCCAGCACAATCACAATCTGGGTGACGGGATTGCCGCGGTCATTGAAATGCGCCGGCGCATTGAGCAGAGCGGGGGAACGCTGCCAACCTATACGGACCTTAGCCAGTTGTTAGGGGCCGGCAACTTTGTTTTAGCGGTCACTCACAGTGAATCCGCAAACAAAACGCTGACTCTTTTTGACCTATTTCGGTTGGAAAATGAGGAAATTGTTGAACACTGGGATGTCTTTGAGTAATTAAGTAAGAAGTTTCATGAGGAATAAACACTGATGCAAGGCCGTTATAGGATGGTTAGCCTAGCGTTTATCATGAGTTTTTTAGTCTCTCAAATTTATGGGTAACCACCATGATTTATTTAGCAGGACTGGTTCTTGTCGTCGTTTCAAGTGCCCTAATTCGTGAATAACACTGATAGCTCGCGCAACAACAGAAAAATGGCTCCTTTCCAAATCAGTTGGAAGGGAGCCATTTTAATATTCACTGAATTTATGCCTTTAATACAACGCCAAACTGGCCGATCAGTAAGCTGGCCTGGAATTGGTTGATGATGAGGCCGCGGATGTCGCCGGGGTTGAATTCAAGGTTACTAAATTCACTGGCGGACAGATCCACCTTGTTCATCCACGTGCCGATGAAACTACAGTCGTTGAACGCACAACTGGTGGTCGAAAAGCCATCCTTAAACGTGACTTCAATAAATGACGCCCCGTTAAACGATGTATCAGCTGTCGCACACGCGGTCAGTTTGCTACCGCTGAAGTTGCTGTAATCCGCCCGGCAGCCGTTAATGTGACTGTCCTTCCAGGTATTATTTAGAAAGTCGGTTCCAAGCAGGTTGCAATGGGTAAACACGTCACGGTACAAAACGCTGTCGTCAAAGTGCGTGTTGCCAAAGTCGCAATGGTCAAAAGTGCAGTCGAGCCACTCACTGTGGCGAAAGTCTGTCTGTTGAAAGGTACAGGCAGTAAAGACAATATCTGCGGCACGCATCTGGTCATTAGCTGGTAAGAAAGTGCACTGGTCGTAGTGTTCGCTGTCTTCAATGGCGTCGAAAGGAAGGGTTTGCTGGGTTATCATGTGGGGTCCGTTATTTCGTTTTCAAGGGGGTTAGCGTTACATTCACTATAAACGAAAATAACGGGCGCCGACAAACGAAATTTTTCATAGGGCGAGATTAATCCGGCATGCTGATGGTGATTTTCCCGGTGGCGTGACCACTTGCAGAGTAGGCGAGCGCTTCCGTTGCCTCAGCTAACGGAAAGTCACGGTCCATGACGGGGTGAAACTGACCGCGATCAATCAGATCTGCCAGCAAGGCTAATTGGTCACCGCTTTCGTGCATGATCAAAAAAGCGTAGCGAACCTGCGCCCGCCGCGCAGCCCGGGTGATCTTCCGACTGACCAGGCCAAACAGTGTGGCTTTAATGGCCCCGAGCTGTTCGCGCCGAGCGTAATCAGCGTCTGGCATACCCGCAATCGACACGACAATGCCGCCCGGTTTGACAACCTTGAAGGCGGCCATGAGGGCGTCGCCACCGAGGGTATCAAAGACCGCGTCATAATCGTGGATGACATCATCGAAATTAGTGGTGTGGTAGTCAATGACTTCATCTGCGCCCAAATTTTTAACCAATTGCTGGTTCGCCGCACTGGTGGTTGTGGCCACGTAGGCCCCGAGCTGTTTTGCAATCTGAATTGCGCTGGTTCCAACGCCACCAGCACCGGCTTGAATGAGGACCTTTTGGCCGGGCTTTAGGGCCATCAAGTCGTGAAGTGCCTGGTAGGCGGTGAGACTGACAAGGGGGACCGCCGCAGCTTCTTCGTAGGTCAAAGACGATGGTTTAAGGGCGAGATCCGTGTCGCGGGCCGCAATGTACTGGGTAAACGTACCAGAACGATCATCGCGGGGCCGACTGTACACGTCATCGCCAATGTTGAACGCGGTAACTTGGTCGCCAACTGCCATAACGGTGCCAGCAAAGTCGTTGCCCATGATCATTGGAAATGTGGGTGTGTGGGGTAACGCAATTTGAATTTGATTGTTTTGTAAACGGGTGTCCACCGGGTTGACGCTTGCTGCGCGAATGGCAACAAGAACATCGTGTGGGCCAACCGTTGGAACAGAAACGGTGGTCAATTTAGCAGGTTGTTTTGGTCGATCGACGACCAGGGCGGTCATGGTATTAGTCATGGATGGGATCCTCCTTTAGGGTTTCAATAATCTCGACAAGGCCCTTTAATTTCGCGAAGTTTGTGCGGATGTCGACTGAATAAAAGTTCATCGTTCCTTGCTTGCGGACGTTAACGAGGCCACTATCTTTGAGCAGTTTGAGGTGGTGCGAAACGGCTGGACGGGACAAATTCACGGCGGCGGTGATGTCGCCAACCCGAAGGCCTTCTGCACAGGTCGTGCCAATCAAAGTTAATAAGATGGCTTGGCGGGCTTCATCGCCCAGTGCAACAAGCATGGGCTGACATGCTGAAAAGTTCGTCCGGGCTTGGTTGAGCTGTTGTTGCGTAACCATAAAAAGACTCCTTTCGTTGAATGGTTTAAACATTTGAACTGATGATACGACGTGTTGGCATAAGGCGCAACATTGAGAAAGAAAGTCGAGACGAATGAATGACAGCGGAAAAATGATAAAGAATCGTATCATTCTATTGAAAACGCTTTCAAGAAAGTGCTAACCTTATGTGGTAAAGTTTAGTAAACACGGAGGTAGGGAAATGAATATTGAACAACAACCATTCGGAACTTTAACAGACGGGCAGGATGTTACCCAGATCACGTTAACAAATGACCACGGCACGACATTACGGGTCCTGACGCTTGGCGCAACGTGGCAAGGGTTTGACGTGGCTGATGGTCATGGTGGTCAAAAGAATTTGTTGATCAGTTATGATAATTTACACGATTATGAAGCAACGCCGTTTTACGTTTGTAAGACGGTTGGCCGGGTGGCGGGCCGCATTGGTGGCGCCACGTACGCCATTGATGGCACGACCACGACACACACCAGTGATCAAAACGAAAATAAGAATACACTTCATGGTGGAAAACACGGTTTTTCTGACGTGGTGTGGACGGTTTCGGATCAGCATCAGGATGCAGAATCAGTCGCTGTGACGTTAACGCTAGCCGTTGACGGAACGGTCGACCACTTCCCAGGCGACATGACGGTGGCGGTGACGTACACACTAACGAATGCCGACCGGGCAACATGGACGATCACCGGGACGAGTGACGCCGTAACATTGTTTAATCCAACCGTTCACACGTACTTTAACGTGACGGATCACCATGAGCTAAGTAGCCAACAACTGTTTATTAATGGCCGTCATCGCATCTTATTGAACGATGAAAAGGTGCCAACCGGGGCGTTTGCAGATGTAACGGATACGGCGTATGACTTTACGAAGCCCGTCACCGTTACCGAGCAGTTAGCTAAGCTTGCGGCAACAACGGGGGGCGTGGAGTTTGATGATGCCTATCGGGTCAACGGAAGCACTGATCGGCCGATTGCAACGGTCAGTGACCCTGAGAGTGGCCGGGCGTTAGATCTATACTCAGCTCGCAACGGGTTGGTCATCTTTACGGCGGACCCATACGCGTATGATCAGCCAGAGCCGACGCCGTTTACAGCGTTAGCCATGGAGGCCCAGTGGTTGCCTGATGCGATCCATCACGATGGCTTTGGTGACATTGTATTACCAGCGAATGCACCACAAACGTACGAGATCAGTTATCAATTCCGGCAGAACTAACTGCTGGTTGTCATAAAGGAAGCGTTCTTGGGGGATGAAAATCCGCAAGAACGTTTTTTTACTAAAACTTTATAAAATTGTTAATCGAGTTAGTTAAGCCCGCTAATCAGCAATGACAACCGGTTGCATGACTTTTGCATGATAAACATCGTTATTGTAAAGTTTACTAAAACTGGTTATAGTGAATGACGAAAGCGCTTACAAAAAAACAAAATTGTACGGGAGGCAATCACATGGCAAGTCAAAATCAAAAACTCACGATCGATCCAGATAAGTTTGCTCGGGCAGTGTTAGGCGGTAACGCCCAACGTCCGGATGAGGAAAATAAGCGGTACATCAAACGGCAGTTAACGTTATATCTAGAAGCAACGCTGTTAGTTCAAGATTTTAACGATCTTGAAGAAACCTCGTTTGACATCGCAAAGGCAAAGCAACGAAATGACATCTTGGAAAAAGTCATTGAACGTCGTTACAGCTAACGTCCTACCGAAAATACTGGAACGATAGACAAGGAGAACGGACTCATGAAACAAATGAAGCAATATTTATCTTACGCGTTTGGGGCCTTTGGGCATGACGCGTTCTACGCAACGTTAAGCACTTATTTTGTTTTCTTTGTGACCAGCCAGCTGTTCCAATCTGGTAGTCACGCAAATGATACAAAGATGATCAGTATCGTGACGATGATGATCATGATCATTCGGATCGTTGAAATTGCCTTTGATCCGCTGATTGGTGGGGCAGTTGACAACACGCGCACCCGCTGGGGAAAGTTTAAGCCCTGGTTGCTTGGTGGGGCAGCGATTAGTTCACTGATGCTGATCCTGATTTTTACCACGTTTGGTGGTCTGTCCGTTAGTCAGCCAACGTTGTACCTGATCTTGTTTGGAATTGCCTTTGTTGTTTTGGACATTTTTTATTCATTTAAAGATATTGCGTTTTGGTCAATGTTACCTGCCCTGACCGTTGATTCTGGAAAGCGGGCGAAGTTCGGGACGATTGCCCGGTTTGGCTCAACGTTGGGTGCCCAAGGGGTTGCCATTATTATCATGCCAACGGTTGTTTTGGTTTCTAGCTGGTTTGGCGCTACTAACGGTCAACAAAACAAAGCAGGGTGGCTCGGTTTTGCCATTTTAATTGGGGTTGTTTCATTTTTAGGGGCTTTATCGACCGCCGTTGGAACCAAGGAAGAAGACAACGTCATTCGTCAAAATACCGAAAAGGTCGGCATTGTTGGTATTTTCAGGGTGTTGTTCAAAAACGACCAATTGATGTGGTTATCACTGTCATACTTCTTGTTTGCCTTTGGTTACGTGATTACCAGTCAACTGTTCCTATACTACTTCAAGTACGTGATTGGGAACGCTGGTGCGTTTAGTCTGGTCGGCGTTGTAACTGCCGTTTTGGGAATTGTTTCAGTTATCTTATTCCCAGTTTTGGAAAGCTTAATCAAACGGAAGGCCATCTACGTGGGCGGAATTGTGATCATGCTTGTTGGTTACGTGGTCTTCATGTTTGCTGGGAGCAGTGTTGTTGCAAGTTTAGTTGCCATTTCTCTGATTTTCTTCCCATACCCAATGATCTTCCTAGCCGCTTTGATGACCATCACAGACTGTGTTGAATACGGGCAGTTGCACATGGGCACACGGAACGAATCCGTTACGTTAGCCGTTCGGCCACTGATTGATAAATTAGCCGGTGCGTTTGCCAACGGGGTTGCCGTTTTGACCGCCATCTTTGCCGGAATGAGTGGGAACGCTAAGCCGAGTGACATTACATCTGGGCAAATGTTTAACTTCAGAATGTACATTTTCTACATTCCAATGATCATGATCGTGTTGGCCGGAATCGTTTACTTTACGAAGGTTAAGTTGACGGAAGCGAAGCATGACGAAGTGGTTAAGGAACTGGAACAAAAACTTGGCGCGAACCAAGAAGAAATTAACGAAATCAAGTAATCAAAAGGACGGTAACAATCATGGACGTAGCAACGATTAAACAAGAATTTACGGATGCCTTTGGGCAAGCACCACAACAAGTGTTTTTCTCACCTGGCCGGATCAATTTAATCGGTGAACACACGGACTACAACGGTGGTCACGTCTTTCCGTGTGCCATTAGCTTAGGAACGTTTGGGGCCGTTAGTCCACGTGAAGATAACACGGTGCGGATGTACTCGGCTAACGTAGCGGATGCCGGTACGTTGACGTTTGACATTAACGACCTGGACTTCCATAAAGACTTTGGGTGGGGAAACTACCCGAAGGGCATGATGTTCGAATTAGCTAAAAAGGGCGCCAAATACGACCACGGTTTTGACCTGTACGTTCACGGGAACTTACCCGATGGGGCCGGATTATCCTCCTCAGCGTCCATTGAATTACTGGTTGGGGTCGTGCTGAAGTCCTTGTTCAACTTAGACTTCACCCAGTTGGACCTTGTGTACGCTGGTCAACAGGTCGAAAATGATTACATCGGCTTGAATTCTGGGATCATGGATCAGTTTGCTGTTGGGATGGGGAAGAAGGATCAAGCCATCTTCCTCGACACGAACAGCATGGATTATGAATACTACCCAGTGGATCTCGGCAATAACGTTGTCTTGATCATGAACAGTAACAAGTCACATGATCTGGCCAGCTCAAAGTACAACGAACGGCGTGCACAGTGTGAAGAAGCACTGGCCCGGATTCAGACAGGCGTTGACGTTAAGACGCTGGGCGATCTATCCAAGGAAGCCTTTGACCAGGCAACGTATCTGATCAACGACGATACGTTGATTCGGCGGGCTCGCCATGCGGTCTTTGAAAACCAACGGACTTTGGATGCTAAGCAGGCCTTAGATGATCATGATCTGACCCGGTTCGGTCACTTGATTAGCGCTTCCCACATTTCTTTACAGTATGATTATGAAGTGAGCGTGCCAGAACTCGACACGTTGGCAAAGACCGCGTGGTCACAAGATGGTGTTCTGGGTGCCCGGATCATTGGTGGCGGTTTTGGTGGCTGTGCCATTGCCATTGTTGACCGTGACCAAGTGGACCACGTGCGTCAGGTTGTCGGCGACACATACAAGCAGGCATTTGGCTACGCAGCAGACTTTTACGTTGCCGAAATTGCGGATGGTGCCCGTGAAGTAACAGAATAATTTGTTCAAGGATGGTAAAACGCGTTATGGCAGAAGATGCGATTGAGAATTTGATTAAACAAGCCTTACAAACGGGCGCATACGAACCACTGGACCAAGTGTACTTACGCAACCGGATTTATGCGTTGATTGGCGATCAACAAGCGGTGCCCCAGACAGAAACGGGTGTTGCCGCAATGAGCGATGCGCTGGTTGATGCGGCGGTCAAACAGCAGACGATTGAAGATTCACCAACGGCGCGTGAACTACTTGACGGTCAACTGATGGATCTGATGACGCCTACACCCAGTCAGGTGAATGCCCGTTTTTGGCAGGCCTATCAGCAGGGAACGGAGGCAGCCACCAGTTATTTTTATCAGTTGAGTCAAACCAACAACTACATTAAGACAGCGGCGATCGCAAAAAACATTGTGTTTAACACTGGCACTGATTTTGGTGATTTAGAGATTACCATCAACCTCTCAAAGCCAGAAAAAGACCCGAAGGCAATTGCGGCCGCAGCGACGACCACGGCCAGTGGCTACCCATTGTGCCAGTTATGTCTTGAAAACGAGGGTTACCGTGGGCGGCTTGGGTATCCAGCCCGCAGTAACCACCGGGTGATTCGGATGATGGTCGGTGGCCGGCCGTGGGGCTTCCAGTACTCGCCATACGCGTACTTCAGCGAACACGCCATCTTCTTAGATGAACAGCATGTGCCCATGAAAATCGATCGGCAAACGTTTACGAACCTGTTTGAGATCATCACAACGTTGCCACAGTACTTTGTTGGAAGTAACGCGGATCTGCCGATTGTGGGCGGCTCAATGCTGAGCCATGAACACTATCAGGGCGGGCGCCACACCTTCCCAATGATGACGGCCCCGATTGAAACGCCGTTTACACTGGCTGATTACCCCGATGTTGCTGGTGGGGTGGTCAAGTGGCCAATGACCACGTTACGTTTACGTGGCACGGACACCCAGTCTTTAAGCAGTGCAGCGGAACACATTCGGACCGTGTGGAACCACTATGATGATGCAACCGTGTCCGTTAAGGCCATGACCGGTGATGTGCGCCATCACACGGTTACGCCGATTGCCTATCGTGATGGTGACCAGTACGTGTTGGATCTGGTTTTACGTGACAACCAAACGTCAGTGGATTACCCAGACGGGATTTTCCATCCCCATCAGGATGTGCAACACATCAAGAAGGAAAACATTGGCCTCATTGAAGTGATGGGCCGCGCCATTTTACCAGCCCGATTGAAAGCAGAGATGCAAGAAGTTGAACGGTTCCTGCTGGATGAACCAAACGACATGGCTGATTACCACCGTGACTGGGCAGAAATGTTGAAGTCCGCAAACACGGTGACGGCCGAAAACGTTGAAACAGTCGTTCATGACGCGATTGGAACCGTCTTTGCCCGGGTCTTAGCTGATGCAGGGGTCTTTAAATGGGACGACGCAGGGCGTGCTGCTCAAGCACGGTTCCTTGCGGCGTTGTAGGTGACACTATGGCGACCTTGAAGGATATTGCAGCACGGGCTCAGGTGTCGCTAGCGACGGTTTCACGGGTGCTAAATTATGACGCCACAATGGCGGTCAGTGACGAGACCCGACGGCGGATCTTTGAAGCGGCTGAGGCGTTGAACTACACGAAACACCGTCATCAAGCGGTTAATAAGGCCGTGAAACGTATTGCTGTGGTGGAGTGGTATTCACAAACACAGGAAATGGAAGACCTGTACTACCTGTCGATTCGGGTCAGCATTGAACGAGCTGCGGCAGCCGCCGGATTTCAGGTGGTCACCGTTTTTGCGGGGCGGTTGGGTCAACTGAGTGAACCAGTGGATGCGGTGATCGCGTTGGGTAAGTATTCGCCAGCAGAAGTGGAACAGCTGGCTTCACTTGGCGGACACCTCGTTTTTGTTGACTTTGATACGTTGGGCCTCAACTATGATTCCGTTGTGACCGACTTTAACCATGCGGTAGCCGGGGCGGTTAAGACGTTATTGAATGGCGGGGCCAACCGGGTTGGGTTATTGTCTGGTAGAGAAACGACGGTCGATGGCCGGCTGGCGGTGATCGACCCACGGATCGAACCGTTTAAGGCCGCCGTTCAATCGTCTGATACGACACCGGTTATGGCCCAAGGTGACTATTCTCGTCAGTCTGGTTACCGTGAAATGCAGCGACTGATTCGGGAACAGGGGCACAACTTGCCGACTGGGTTTGTGATCAGTAATGACGCGATGGCGGTTGGTGCGCTAAAGGCCCTTACTGAGGCGGGGATTGCGGTGCCGGCGCAGGTTCAGCTGGTCACGTTTGACGATACATCCATCGCAAGTTACGCAATTCCAGGGTTAACGGCCGTTCACGTGGCCACTAATCACATGGGGATGGCGGCGGTGGAGTTAGTTCGAGATGCCCTTGACCATGACCGCCAGATCGCAAAACAGGTGGTTATGGGGACCCGGCTAGTGGTCCGTGAAAGTACGCGATAACAATGATTTAAACATGAATGGCCGCTTTCCTGATGTGGGAAAGTGGCCATTTTATTTGGTGTGGTGGCGGCAGTGTCAAACGTGAATTTTAGGTGCAAAGGGCGTAAACTAAACATGTGTTTGTGATTAAACAATTGCAAACGATGAGAAATTAAGGAGGACATCCATTTATTATGAATAATGCATCCTTTAAATATCCAGACCAGGCGGCGTTTGACCTGATGACCGCCCAACTAGCGGCAAAAAACGTGACGTATAAAGACATTGCGGCAATCACAAAGGATCTACAAAAGCCATATTTGCCAGATGTTCCGTTAAGTGAGTTTGAGGCAGAAACGATTGACGTGCTTCATAAACGTGAAGTGATGAATAATGTCATGGTGGCGTTAGAACTGGATCGACTTGCGACGGCCGGTGATTTACAGGAACCATTGCAAAGCATTATTCGCAATGATGCGGGTGTGTTTGGGGTCGACGAAGGGCTCGCGCTGAACATTGCGAACATGTACGGGACCATCGGGGTCACAAACTACGGGTACGTTGATAAGGTAAAAGAAGGCGTCATTAAACGGTTAGACGAGCAAAAAGATGGGCAGGTCAACACGTTTATTGATGACATGGTGGGTGCATTAGCCGCTGCCGTGGCGGCCAAAGTCGCTCATAAATATGCGTAATCACTTTTGAAAATCAGAAAATAAATCTGATTAATGATCATGCAAACGGGAAAATGGCGTTTTGAAAATAGTTTTATGAAAATGAACGGGCGCCGTTATGAAAATTGAGTGGAATGTTTGCAGGATTGTGTTGTTTGGCTTATAATTCTTCATGTATTAATCATATCTTTTCCTTAAGGGAGGAAGTTCACCAATGACTGTTAAAATTGGTATCAACGGATTTGGCCGTATCGGCCGTTTAGCTTTGAAGCGGATCCACGAATTGAACACTAGCGACATCGAAGTTGTTGCCATCAACGACTTGACCACACCTTCAATGTTGGCTTACTTACTGAAGTACGACTCCACTCATGGCAAGTTCCCTGGTGAAGTTAGCTCAACGGACACAGGTATCGTCGTTGACGGTAAGGAAATCCCTGTTTACGCTGAACGCGACGCTGCGAACATTCCTTGGGTTAAGAACGACGGTGTTGACTACGTTCTGGAATGTACTGGTTTCTACACTTCAGCTGAAAAGTCACAAGCCCACTTGGACGCCGGCGCAAAGCGTGTCCTGATCTCAGCACCTGCTGGTAAGATCAAGACTGTTGTTCCTGGTGTTAACCTGGACGTTTTGAACAACGATGACAAGATCGTGTCAGCTGGTTCATGTACCACTAACTGTCTTGCACCTTTGGCTTACTTCATGAACGAAGAATTCGGGATCAAGGTTGGGACGATGACGACGGTTCACGCCTTCACTTCAACTCAATCAATCCTGGACGGCCCTCGTGGTTCAAAGGCTCGTAGTAATCGGACTGCTTCAACAAACACGATTCCTCACTCAACTGGTGCTGCTAAGGCCCTTGGGTTAGTTATTCCTGAATTGAACGGTAAGTTACAAGGACACGCACAACGTGTTGCTGTTGTTGACGGTTCATTAACTGAATTGGTAACTGTTCTGGACAAGAAGGTTACTGCTGACGAAGTTAACGCAGCCATCAAGAAGCACACTGAAGGTAACGATGCCTTTGGTTACAACGATGACGAAATCGTTTCAAGCGACATCATTGACGATGCTCATGGTTCCGTATTTGACCCAACTCAAACGGAAGTTACCACTGCCGGTGACAGCCAAATCGTTAAGACCGTTGCTTGGTATGACAACGAATGGGGCTTCACTTGCAACATGATCCGCACGTTGCTGAAGTTCGCCACTTTGGAAGCATAATTTAAACCATTACGTTTTTGAGATAACGTGGCAAAGGCGGGCGGGGTTAACTCCGCCCGCCTTTTTTATGGCGAATTTCGTGGAACGTTTCACAAACATTAATAATAAATTGCAGTTAGCGGTGGTTTTTGACGATAAAAATCGTTAAACTATAATCCGTACAAACAAACCGTTAGGAGGATGTTACCTTGGCTAAATTAACTGTTTCTGATTTAGAATTAACTGGTAAAAAAGTTTTAATGCGTGTTGACTTCAATGTGCCCATCAAAGATGGGGTGATTGGTAACGACAACCGGATCGTGGCTGCATTGCCAACAATCAACTATGTTATCGAACATGGTGGCCGTGCCATCTTGTTCAGTCACTTAGGTCGGATTAAGACTGAAGATGACAAGAAGGAATTATCCATGCGTCCCGTTGCTGAACGGTTGAGCAACTTGTTAGGCAAACCCGTAACGTTTGTCCCAACAACACGCGGTGCACAATTGGAAGACGCCATCAGTAACTTGAACGATGGTGAAGTCCTGTTATTTGAAAACACCCGTTTTGAAGACTTAGATGGCAAGAAGGAATCTGGCAACGACCCTGAATTGGGCGAATACTGGGCTTCTCTTGGTGACGAATTTGTTAACGATGCTTTCGGAACTGCGCACCGTTCACACGCGTCAAACGTTGGGATCGCAACGGCCATGAAGGCTGCTGGCAAGCCTGTTGCTGCCGGCTTCTTGATGGAAAAAGAAATCAAGTTCTTGGGTGACGCTGTGGACAACCCTGTTCACCCATTTGTTGCCATTCTTGGTGGTGCAAAGGTTTCTGATAAGATCGGTGTCATCGACAACTTGTTGACGAAAGCTGACAAGGTTATCGTTGGTGGTGGGATGGCCTACACGTTCTTTGCCGCACAAGGCTTAACGGTTGGGAACTCCTTACTTGAAAAGGACAAGATCGACATGGCGAAGGACATCATGGCAAAGGCTGGCGACAAGCTGGTTCTGCCAATTGATTCCGTTATTGCCAAGGAATTCAACAACGATTCAGCTTCTGAAATCGTTGACGGTGACATTCCTGACGGTTACATGGGCTTGGACATCGGTCCTAAGTCAATCGAACTGTTTGAAAACACGTTACGTGATGCGAAGACAGTTGTTTGGAACGGACCAATGGGTGTGTTTGAAATGCCTAACTTTGCTAAGGGAACGTTGGCAATTGGTAAGTTCTTGGGTGACCTTGACGCAACGACCATCGTTGGTGGTGGTGACTCAACGGCTGCCGTTCAACAACTTGGTGTTGCTGATCAATTGACCCACATTTCTACTGGTGGTGGTGCTTCACTTGAATACCTGGAAGGAAAGACTTTACCAGGGATTGCTGCCATTAGCGACAAGTAATTTAAATGAGCTGACGTCGAATGTATTTTCGGCGTCAGCTTTTTTTGAAGCAAATGATGAAAGCGTTCTCGCTAGTATTTGGCGACTAAGTTCACTACAATAACGATGTACTGACTGTGCAAAGGAGGAATGTGGATGCGGATTCCGATGATTGTAGGAAACTGGAAGATGAACAAGACGGCCGATTCCGTTGCTGCGTTTGTGGATGGGATTCGTGGTAATTTACCCCCGGCCGCAGAAATTGAGACAGCGGTGTGTGCACCAAGTTTATTTTTGGATCAGCTGGTTCGTGAGACACGTGACTTGCCCATTGAGGTTGGCGCAGAGAACTGCTACTTTGAGGACAACGGTCCCTATACAGGTGAGACCAGCCCGTATGCGTTAAGTCAGGCGGGGGTCGACTTTGTCATTTTGGGCCACTCTGAACGGCGTAAGTTATTTCGTGAGACGGATGAGATGGTGAACCTCAAGGTGCAAGCGGTGTACCGAAACCACATGCGCCCAATCATCTGTTGTGATGAGACGATGGGCCAACGTGAGGCTAATGATGCGGTTCACTGGGTCGTGGCACAGGTGATCGAAGCACTAAAGGGTGTTTCCGAAGAACAGGCGCGCACAGCCATCATTGCTTATGAACCTAGCTGGGCCATTGGAGTTGGGACACCGGCAACACCCGACCAAATCGAGGAAGGGTGTTACCTGATTCGTCAAACTGTGGCCGACGTATATGATGATGACGTGGCGGATGATGTTCGCGTTTTGTACGGTGGTTCCGTGAAACCAGCCAACATTAATGCGATTATGCAAAAGCAGGACGTTGATGGTGTGTTGGTCGGGAATGCAAGTTTAGAACCAGAATCATTTTTGGAGCTCATCAGTAACGACCCAGGAAAATAATTGCGCATCAGCTTGATAGTGAAACGTCTAACACATATAATAGTGGGGAAGTCTTTGTGACTACATTTACCCAATAAGGAGAGAATAAGATGTCTATTATTACAGATATTTATGCACGCGAAGTTTTAGATTCACGCGGTAACCCAACTGTTGAAGTTGAATTGTACACGGAAAGTGGTGCAATGGGCCGTGGAATCGTTCCTTCAGGTGCCTCAACTGGTGAACATGAAGCCGTTGAATTACGTGACGGTGACAAGAGCCGGTACCAAGGTAAGGGTGTTACCAAGGCCGTTGACAATGTCAACAACCTTATTGCTAAGGAAATCGTTGGTTACGACGTTACTGACCAAATTGCCATCGACCAAGCAATGATCAAATTAGATGGTACTCCAAACAAGGGTAAATTAGGTGCAAACGCCATTTTGGGTGTTTCATTGGCTGCAGCCCGTGCTGCTGCTGACGAACTTGAAGTTCCCCTTTACAACTACTTAGGCGGGTTCAATGGCCACGTCTTACCAACACCAATGATGAACGTTATCAATGGTGGGAAGCACGCCAACAACAAGGTTGATTTCCAAGAATTCATGATCATGCCTGTTGGTGCCCCAACCATTAAGGAAGCCGTTCGTTACGGTTCAGAAACATTCCATGCTTTGAAGAGCATCTTAAACGACCGTGGTTACTCCACTGCCGTTGGTGACGAAGGTGGTTTTGCGCCTGACTTGAAGAACAACGAAGAACCTTTTGAAATTCTTGTTGAAGCCATCAAGACTGCTGGTTACGTGCCTGGTAAAGACATCGCCATTGCCTTTGACTGTGCTGCTTCAGAATTCTACAACACAGAAACAAAGAAGTACGACTTAGTTGGTGACGGCAAGAGCTACACTGCCGCAGAATTCACTGACTTGTTGGAAAGCATCGTTGACAAGTACCCAGTTGTTTCAATCGAAGATCCTCTGGATGAAAACGAATGGGAAGACTGGGCAACCTTGACAGAACGTCTTGGCAAGAAGGTTCAATTGGTTGGTGACGACTTGTTCGTTACAAACACTGACTACCTTGCTAAGGGGATCAAGATGGGCGTTTCTAACTCAATCTTGATCAAGTTGAACCAAATCGGAACGTTGACTGAAACAGTTGCAGCCATTGAAATGGCCAAAGAAGCCGGTTACACGGCCATTGTTTCTCACCGTTCAGGTGAAACTGAAGACACAACCATTGCTGACTTAGTTGTTGCAACTAACGCCGGCCAAATCAAGACAGGTTCATTGAGCCGTTCAGAACGGATCGCTAAGTACAACCAGTTGATGCGGATTGAAGACCAATTGAACACAACTGCTGAATACAAGGGCATTCACTCATTCTACAACTTGAGCGAACAAGCTCGTAACGCCATCCTTAGCAAGTAATTCTTGCTGAGATGAACGTTAAAATGGGTACGGAAATTATTCCGTACCCATTTTTTTGTGGCAGACGGGTTATTTGCAAAGAAATGATAAAAATAAACGTTTTTCGCTACTTTCGTTTACTTTGTACACCTATACTGAATAAGCGTGATGAGGGGGCGTAAATATGTTAACAAAACGAGAAGCGGCTAAACAACGAGCCTTGCTAGAACGGGTCATGACCGTTGTTGCTAGGGATGGCTTTCAACAATTGACCATGAACCAGCTGATCACCATTATGGGGGTTTCGCGACGGACAGCGTATAAGTACTTTTCGTCCAAGGAAGCGGTGATCAAAGCGGTCGTTGACGTGTACCAAACGTACATCAATGACTTTGATTTGCCGAAACTTGATGGCGATGACGCCAATTTTTTCCGTCAGTTTCAGCTTTTATTTGACCAGTCGCTGACGATTGCACGGACGGTGTCACCGGTGTTTTTGGCGGATCTTCACCAGGCAGATGAAGCATTAGCGCGTAATTTACAGGATGTGTTGGCAGCGCAGCAACAACAGGCCGTGTTTTATTACCAAACGGGGGTGACACGGGGGCTGTTCCGTGACTACAATTGGGACGTACTGTTACTGCAAGACCAAACGATGATCCGTGCATTGCTCGATCAACAATTTCTTCTGCGTCATGACATCACGTTAACAGGTGCGCTCATGACGTACTACGAAATGAAAAAAGTACAATTATTACAGCCGGAACAGTTAGCAGTTATTGATGACCAGCCGGTTCGGTTGATCATTGAATACTTTGTTAATGAGTACCAGCGAACGTTTTTATAGGGGGCGATAGCGATGAGTGAACGAAAAGGGCCTGTTCTGGATGCCACACGGGTCAAAACGGTGATTACGGGAATTATGGTCGGGTTGCTGACGGGGGTCGTGGTCAGTGCCTTTCGGTTTGGAATTGAACAAAGTCTCCGCTTGGTCAAAGCAAGCTACGGACTGATGCACCAGCAGCCATGGTTATTAGTTCCGTGGATCGTGGGGATGATCCTTTTGGGTGGCGCAATTGCGTGGCTGGTAAAAACGAGCCCGCAAATCAGTGGCTCCGGGATTCCCCAGGTTGAGGGGCAACTAACGGGTGAGTATCATGCACCATGGTGGCCGACGTTGTGGAAAAAGTTTGTTGGGGGTCTCTTGGCGATTGGTTCCGGAATGATGTTGGGACGAGAGGGACCGTCCATTCAGCTTGGCGCTACTGTGGGTCAGGGCTACGCGACGCTTCGTGGTAATAGTGCAGCCGATCAACGGGTCGCATTGGCAAGCGGTGCCGCCGCGGGTTTAGCCGCCGCGTTTAATGCGCCGATTGCGAGCACGCTGTTTGTCTTGGAAGAAATTTATCATAACTTTTCACCGCTGGTGTGGTTAACGTCACTGACTAGCGCGGTTGTGGCTAACTTTGTTTCATTGCTTGTTTTTGGTCAGGTGCCGGTCTTGCACATGGCTTACGCACAAGCATTACCACTACATGACTACTGGGTGTTGGTGGGCTTGGGTGTTGTGCTCGGCCTCCTTGGCCGGGTGTATCAAGCCGTGCTGTTGCGGCTGCCAAAATGGTACGCAATGTTGCGCGCCCCACGGTCATTTGACGGGGTGATCGCCCTGTTACTAACAGTGCCGATTGGGTGGTGGTGGGCTAGTGTCCTGGGTGGCGGAAACGCCGTCATTCTTAACCTTGCCCAGTCGCGCCAGAGTGTGGCATTACTGTTGGCCCTCTTTACCGTTCGTTTTATTTTTTCAATGGTTGCGTATGGGTCCGGTGTGCCCGGGGGCATCTTTCTCCCAATTTTAACGTTGGGGGCCATTATTGGGGCGGTGTACGGCCAGGTCCTGATCAACTGGGGAATCCTGCCACAAGGTTACCTTGTGAACCTGATTATCGTTGCCATGGCGGGGTATTTTGCGGGAATCGGGAAGGCACCCTTTACGGCCATCCTGCTCATTACGGAAATGGTGGGTTCCCTTAAACATTTGATGCCATTAGCGGTTGTCTGTTTGGTGGCGTACATTACGGTCGATGTTTGTGGTGGGGCGCCCATCTATGAATCACTGTTACATAATTTATTGGCGCCAAGTGTTGAAAGACCAACCGGGGCACCTGACCGGCTGGAAGTTCCTGTTTTTGCTGGAACAGCACTGGTTGATCATGAGGTTCGTGAGATCGCGTGGCCGGCAAACGCGTTATTAATTGGGATTCGGCGTGGTGAAGGCACGTTGATTCCCCATGGTGATACCATTGTTCGTGCGGGTGATACACTGGTGATCACAACACAACATGAGAACCGGGCGTTTATCCATGATGCAATCTTAAAACTAGCGGAACAGACTAGTCCGCGAGCAGAGGATTAGCCGTCAAAAACTGGTAATTTCAAGTAAATTATGGTAAGTTTGTTTAGACAAACCGCACGTTTTGAATGGGAGGAACCGTTTTGTACAATTTCTTGTTAACTGCACTGGTTGTTATCGCAATCATTATTATTATTGCAGTCATGATGCAACCCACAAAAACGGATGATGCCCTGGGGGCTTTATCCGGGGGCGGTGCAAACGACTTATTTGCTCAACAGAAGTCACGTGGTTTCGAAGGGTTCATGCAACGGGTCACCGTTGTTTTGGGAATCCTGTTTTTCGGAATTGCTTTGGCGTTAGTTTACTTGTACGCACACAAGTAGGTTGCTTTTTGTGACCACTAACACCATTTCGTGATGACGGCCTGTTTGTGCGTGATCTTTTTGTGGCGTGCATTCATGGACGGTAGGCTGGGCGGTTAACCCAGCCTTTTTTGATGCCTTGAAGGAGGAATGCGTACATGACGGTTCATTTTCGTCGGCCAGAACCACTGTTCATTGAAGCTGGCCCACAGGCGGTAGTGTTACTCCACGCCTATTCAGGAAGCAGCAATGATATGGGCATGATTGGTCGCGGGTTGGCGCGGGCTGGTTACACGGTGGCCGCGCCCATCTTTACTGGTCACGGCACCCTGGATCCCCGTGACGTTGTTACAGCAGGCACTCCGAGTGCGTGGTTAGCCGATGCACAACGGGCGGTGGCGGATCTCCGTGATCGGGGCTACCACCAGATCGCGGTGTTTGGCCTGTCCATGGGTGGGCTGTTTGCCACACGGTTATTGGAGTTAGACGCAGACCTTGTTGGTGGCGGCACGTTTGCCTCACCGGTGGTTCAGGTTGGGCCGACAAACGTGCCCGCCAGCTTTTTGACCCTGAGCAAACAGGTGTATGCACGGACAACGTTAAGTTCATCGGAGCAACAGACCCGGTTAGCATGGTTGGCAGAACATGAGCCGACTCAGCTTCGGACACTTGAAACGTTTGTTAAAAATGAGGTCGTTCCTAACTTGGGCACCATTACACAGCCTGTGTTTGTGGCACAGGGAACGGGCGATGAAATGATTGACCCAGCCTGTGGTCCCGCGTTTGCACAGGCGCTTCATGAGGTGAACGTTACCGTTAACTACCATGAATACGCACAGGCGGGCCACGTTTTGACCGTTAATTCAGCCCACAAGGCGTTACAAGCGGATGTTTTAACCTACTTACAGGATATTTTTAGTCATTAATAACAATTAAATTGAGGTAATTATGGCAGATAGTAATTTACAAGAACAAATCATGACACAATTAAACGCCCACCATGGTGACGCGTTTACGGCGGCTGAAATTGGCGCCGCCCTGAATCAAACGGAAGCAGAATTCACCCTGACGGTGCAGGCACTCGCTGGTCTAGAACGCACTGGTAAAGTCAGCGTAACAGAGGGCGGCAAGTGGACGGCCGTGACTACGGATGGCCCACTTTCTGGGATGTTCCATGGGAACGATAAGGGCTTTGGTTTTGTCGGCTACGCTGATGACCAACCAGACGCCTACATCAACTCAGACCACACCAAGCACGCCATGACCGGTGACACGGTGGAAATCAAGGTGTTACGGCCAGCAGCAAAGGGCTCAGACCGTGGCCCTGAAGGTGAAGTCACGAAGATCGTTGACCGGCACTACACCCAAGTTGTGGGTGAATTTCGGTCAAAACGTGACGCAAAGTTACCAACCGTCATTGGGGAAGTGCTGTTAAAGGATAAGAAGCTCGGGAGTTACACGTTTGATGTGCTTGACGGTGGGATCACGCCGGTTGATGGCGACGTCGTAACCGCTGATGTGACGGCCTACCCAACGGATCAAAATCCGCAATTATTGAGCGGACTGGCAACGAAGATCATTGGGAATGCTGATGAACCTGGGATCGACATCCTTCAAATCGTGTACGCACATGATGTCCCATCCGAATTTCCTCAGGAAGTTATGGATGAAGCCAATGCGATTCCTGATACGGTGCAGGATGCTGACCGTGCTGGTCGTGTGGACATTACGGACCAACCACTGGTCACCATTGATAGCATTGAAAGTAAGGACTTGGATGATGCCGTTGTCGTTGAAAAATTACCTAACGGGCATTACCGCCTTGGCGTTTCCATCGCGGACGTGAGTTATTACGTGAAGGAAGGCTCAGCCTTAGATAAAGAGGCTTACAAGCGGGGCACCTCCGTGTACCTGACGGATCGGGTCATTCCAATGTTGCCAAAGCGCCTTTCAAACGGGATTTGTTCCCTGAATGAAGGGGTCGAACGTTTATCAATGACCTGTGATATGGAGATTGATGAAACGGGTAAAATTGTGAGCCACGAACTGTATCCAAGTGTGATGCGGAGTCACGCACGGATGACGTACAAGGCGGTTAACAAGATTTTGGAAGCCCATGATGCGAAGACAATGGAACGTTACGATGACCTTGTTGGGATGTTTGAAGACATGGGTGCGCTTCACCGGATCTTGACCAAGAAGCGGCACCAACGTGGGGCCATTGATTTTGACGCACCAGAAGCAAAGATCATTGTGGATGAAAATGGTCACCCAACGGACATCGAACTGCGCGAACGGGGCCTGGCAGAACGGATGATTGAATCGTTCATGCTGGCTGCTAACGAAACTGTGGCAGAACACTTTGACCGTTTGCACGTGCCATTCCTTTACCGGGTGCACGAAACACCAGATGGTGATCGCGTTAAGAAGTTCTTTGACCTTTTGAGCGTCTTCGGAATTACCGTTAAGGGTGACCCGAACAACTTGAAGCCAAAGATGTTACAGACGGTCTTGAAAGAAGTCGCTGGGACACCGGAAGAACAAATGGTGCAAACCATGATGCTCCGGTCCATGAAACAGGCGAAGTATTCAGACGAACCGTTGGGACACTTTGGGTTGGGGGCAGAGTACTACACGCACTTTACGTCACCAATTCGGCGGTACCCAGATGACATGGTTCACCGGATGATTCGGTGGTACGGTGCGCAGGGAACGGGTGATGACGCGAAGGCGAAGTACGCCGCAGAATTACCACAGATTGCAAAGGATACGTCGGAACGTGAACGGCGCTCAATTGACACGGAACGGGCTACTGATGACATGAAGAAGGCTGAATACATGGCCGATCGTGTCGGTGAGGACTTTGATGCCGTGGTCAGTTCTGTGCTGAAGTTTGGGATGTTCGTGGAACTGCCAAACACGGTTGAAGGACTGGTTCACATTTCTAACATGAAGGATGACTACTATAGCTTTGATGAAAGTCATCTGGCATTGATTGGGGATCGGCACCACCACATCTTCCAAATTGGGCAACCAATTAAGGTTCACCTGGAAAAGGTCGATAAAAACGCTGCTGCGGTGGACTTTACGATTGTTGATCCACAATCAGCACCTACGACAGATATCCGGGTCCCACATGAGAACCGTGGTAACGGTGGCAACCGGCGGAATGGTAATGGCGGTGGTAACCGGAATGGACACGGGAACCGGAACTTCCATAACAACGCGCGTCGTGATGATAAAAACGGCGACAAGAAGACGAACCACTACCAAAGCAACCGGAATCGTGCGGGCCGTGGTGGTAAGCCAACCGTTCATTCAAATCAAAATCACAAGTAACCGTTTAATAACGTTATTCGTGGAGGCGTGAAGATGGTCAAAAAGAAGCCAGCGACAAACGATGCGTTAGCTAATAACCGGAAGGCACGTCATGACTATTCAATTCTTGAAACCTACGAAGCTGGAATCGAGCTGACTGGTACGGAAATTAAGTCCGTACGGGCGGCACGCATCACGATTGGTGACGGCTTTGTTTCAATTAAAAATGGTCAAGCGTACCTGATGAATGTCAATATTGCCGAATTTACGCAGGGAAACCGGTTTAACCATGATCCGTTACGGACACGACGGTTATTACTGCACAAGAAGGAAATCGGCAAGCTTTTGGCGGCAACGGCCCAAAAAGGGATGACAATCGTCCCACTGAAGGTTTATATCAAGCATGGCTTTGCTAAAGTCTTGATTGGTGTTGCCCAGGGGAAACACGCGTATGATAAACGTGAAGCCCTGAAGAAACGTGATCAACAGCGTGAAACTGATCGCGAGTTGGCACGACGTTAACGTAATCGATGAAATCATAAAAGGGCCATTGATGGATTATCCATCAATGGCCCTTTTATTCATCTTGCAATCAATTTACCCACAAAAAAAGCCATCCAACGACACCACTCGAAGGACGGCTTTTTGATTTAATGGTTTAGATTACCATGCGTGATGTGCTGCCCAGTATGAAGCAGCAGCTGACCATGAACCGTAACGGGCGATGGCGTATTGTGATGCAACAGCTTCTTGGTTAGCGGCAGAGTAGTCACCGTTTAACTTGTCAGCACTTAATTGGTATTTACCAATGTACTGACCGTTAGTTGCGGTGTATGAACCACCAGATTCACCAGCAGCGATGTACGCCTTAGCAGCGTCATCTGAAGATGAGCTAACAGTGGTTGTTGAAGCTGAGCTCGTTGTCGTTGTTGCAACGGCTTGTGTCGTTACAGTTTGGGCAGGGGCTTGGCTAGCAACAGGGGCTTGAGAAGCGGCCTGGCTAACAGCAACGGGTGCTTGTGAGGCAGCAGGTGCCTGTGAAGCAACGGAAGCTTGAGAAGCAACAAGAGAAGTTGCTTGTGAAGCAGGGGCTTGGCTAGCAACAGATGCTTGAACCGGTGCCTGTGAAGCAGTTGCTGTTGATGTTCCGTCAGGTAACGTTAATGTTTGACCGACGTAGATTAAGTTACCACCATTAGTCAAAGCGTTAGCGCTCACGATGGCGTCGATTGTTGTGTTGTTTGCTTGTGCCAATTCTGAAACTGTGTCGCCGCTCTTAACGGTAACATTTGTGTCAGCGTTGGCAGCGATTGTACCGACAGCAAGTAAAGCACCGGCACTAACAGTTGATAATAAAAGTTGTTTGATTTTCATGTAGAAAGTTACACTCCTATATATTGTGTGGCATCGCAGCTAAAGGTGGCGATGCGCTTGGCATCCCCCTCACGAGGATTCGTGGCTGGGGGTGTTGTTCTCTCAAACAACGATGCTTACTATACAGTGTTCAAATAACATACAAATACCGACGACATTACAAAAACGGGGAAGTTTGTCATAAAACATGGATTTTGAAATATTTTGTAATATGTAACCGTTATAATTGCTCTGAAAGGGCTATCATTGCCGATAATTGAATTTTAGGATGCCCTATAAAACAGGTGTTTTTTCTGAAAAAGTCGGTTGACATACCGATTTTTGGGCAAAAAAACGCCACACAGTGATGTGTGACGTGGCAATGCGGGTTATTTTTCTCGATATTCGGGTCGAAGGGCTTTGGGTTCCCTTGCTAAGCGAAGGTTGCGATTATGAGTCAGACGGCGAGCGTGTTGGTTTGCCCAGCGATTCATAATCGCAGCAATCAGCAGACAAACCGGTTCAGCAGAGTGGTTGTTCACGCTCAGCTGATCGTAGGCGCCGTCATCACCAGTCACCGGGCGCATGCTGGCAACGACGTGAGTGCCGTGATAGATTTTATATTTACCGGATGCCAGGTTACCCATGACCACCCAATTCAGGCCGCGAATGTACACAACCTCGCGCCAAAAGCCGATTGATCGAACCACGGCACCAACTTCTTTTCCATTATAGTAAAGTGCAAACTTTGGCATGATGCCTAAAGAAAGTTGCTTTGCTTCTGCAAGGACCGCGCCGGTTGGTGTTGACGCTGACATTTGCGCACGTGACCAACCAAACTGACCGGAAAGCAGGTAGAGCGTTTCATGATCAGCGGAAAGAACGGGGCGAATGCCGTTAAGTAAACCTGGTGTTTGACGAATGTATAGTTGTCGCATGATGGTTAACTCCCCCAAAATGACGGTTATAACAAAATGACTCTGGCCACATTGTAACACGGGGAGCGGATGGGTCACGGTCAAAGTGATTCTTTCTATATATAATGAAGTGTGAATTTATTTTATCGGGGAGGTCTGCTACAATAATCGTTGAGGTGGAGCGAATGAAACCGTTTATTCATAATGACTGGTGGTCCGTCTTGGAACCTGAATTTGAACAGGCGTACTATCAGGAGTTACACAATTTTTTGAAGCAAGAGTACCAAACGCAAACCATCTATCCAGAAATGCACCATATCTTTGCGGCGTTTGACTGGACACCGTTTAAAGACGTCAAGGTCGTTATCTTGGGGCAAGATCCGTACCACGGTCCTCACCAGGCGTGCGGGTTAAGTTTTGCCGTGATGCCCGGTGTCCCGGTGCCACCGTCACTCGTTAACATCTATAAGGAACTGAATGATGA
This sequence comes from Furfurilactobacillus entadae, assembly GCF_045862745.1. Taxonomy (NCBI): domain Bacteria; kingdom Bacillati; phylum Bacillota; class Bacilli; order Lactobacillales; family Lactobacillaceae; genus Furfurilactobacillus; species Furfurilactobacillus entadae. The sequence continues at coordinate 62,323 of NZ_BQXN01000007.1, forward strand.
TTTGGGAATCGCTCCAGTGAATCATGGTTTCTTAAAGGCGTGGGCTGATCAGGGCGTTCTGTTACTGAATTCTGTGCTGACGGTTCGCGACGGGCAGGCGTTTTCTCACGCCCATCACGGGTGGGAGCAGTTAACGGATACTGCAATTCGAAAACTATCTGAACGTGAAGAGCCGGTGGTCTTTATTTTATGGGGCCGGGCTGCTCGTGATAAGATTAAGTTAATTGATACGCATAAGAACATTGTGTTGCAGTCAGCACATCCCAGTCCGTTATCTGCGTATCGCGGTTTCTTTGGTTCTAAACCATTTTCCAAAACTAACGAGGCCCTCATTGCGATGGGTGAGACCCCCATCGACTGGCAATTACCAGCGACGGCCTCGTTGGCTGATCTTCAAAACGTGTAAGTGACAACGATAATTGGAGGAACAACACATGGATTTGTTTGATAGCTTAAAGGATAAAATTGGTGGTCAGAATAAAACAATCGTCTTTTCTGAAGGGGAAGACCCACGGATTCTTGGGGCGGCCATTCGCCTCGCTAAGGAAGGGCTAGTGAACCCAATCGTTTTGGGGGACACAGCTGCCATTGAACAGACGGTTGAAGACAATCACTTCGATGCCAGTTCATTGCTGTTACTGGATCCAGCCACATACCCAGCAGATAAGCAAAAGGACATGTTGGACGCCTTAGAAGAACGTCGGGGCGGGAAGAATACCCGTGAACAACTGGCCGAATGGCTTAAAGACGTGAACTACTTTGGGACAATGCTGGTGTACATGGATCAAGCTGACGGGATGGTGTCAGGCGCCGTGCACCCAACTGGTGACACGGTTCGCCCAGCCCTTCAGATCATCAAGACAAAGCCAGGTGTTAAACGGATTTCCGGTGCGTTTGTGATGCAAAAGGGTGACGAACGCTACATCTTTGCTGACTGTGCCATCAACATTGAACTGGATGCAGCCGGCATGGCGGAGGTGGCCATTGAATCTGCGCACACCGCCAAGGTCTTTGACATTGATCCAAAGGTTGCCATGCTGAGTTTCTCCACAAAGGGATCAGCTAAGGGCGACATGGTGACAAAGGTTCAGGAAGCCACTAAGTTAGCTAACGAACAGGCACCTGATTTAGCCCTTGATGGTGAGTTACAATTTGACGCCGCCTTCGTGCCAAGTGTTGGTGCGTCAAAAGCGCCGGGGTCAAACGTGGCGGGCCATGCAACGGTCTTTGTCTTCCCTGAATTACAGTCTGGAAACATTGGCTACAAGATTGCGCAACGGTTTGGTGGCTTTGAAGCCATTGGCCCCATTTTGCAAGGGTTAAATAAACCAGTTTCTGACTTATCCCGTGGGTGTGACGAAGAGGATGTGTACAAGGTTGCCATCATCACGGCCGCACAGTCGCTCACGGTTGATTAATTAATGATGTAAAGGACACACGTAATCGCGATTCCATAGCCGGGGCAAACGCCTGACTGGGGTGGCGATTTCTTGTCTTAAACCCAAAATGAATGTGAGGTGACAGGATGTTAACCATTACAACAACGACGGATGAAGCGACGCAGGCTGTTGGTGCCCAGTTGGCCCCATTATTGAGCGCTGGCGATGTCATTCTTTTGGACGGTGACCTGGGCGCAGGGAAAACGACGTTGACGAAGGGGCTCGCCACTGGATTAGGCATTAAGCGGCACGTTAAGAGCCCAACGTTTACCATTATTCGTGAATACCAGGACGGTCGGCTCCCGTTGTACCACATGGACGTCTACCGGTTAGAACAGGGTGGCGGTGACGAACTTGGCCTTGATGAATATTTTAATGGCGATGGGATCAGTGTAGTGGAGTGGTCACAGTTTGTGGCCAGTGAACTACCTGAAACCTACCTAATGATCCACATGACCAGGGATGAAGAAAACATCGATCGCCGGACGCTTCAGCTTGAGGCGCATGGTGTTCACTACGATCAAGTTCTACAGCAAATGGGGGATGAAGCGCATGAGTGATGAAGCAACGGTTGATATTCGTCCGGTGACGGTGGCAGACGCCGCCAACGTATTGTCATTATTAGCAGCACTACAAAAGGAATCGACAACGTTTACGGCGGATGAACGCCTCGCCGAATTGACGGAGACAGAAGAAGCAGCACAGTTAACGGCCATTTCAAACTCTACCATCAATCATTTAATGGTTGCCGATTACGGTGGTCAGCTGATTGGGATTGGCAGCATCATTGCTAAGGATAACGCTGTCGCTGAAATTGGGGTGGCGGTGTTAAAGGATTACTGGAATGAGGGCCTTGGCTCTGCGCTGATGGAAGAAATGCTCTACTGGGCTAAAACAGCCAGTGAGTTGACCCACATTGTGTTAACGGTCCAGCTTGAGAATACCTATGCCAAACGGTTGTACCGTAACCTTGGCTTCAAGGTCACAAACTCAATGACGGTGAAGAATGCCGTTGGCGATGAGGTGCCAGCTCAAGAGATGACGTTAACCGTACACCGTCTGGATCACGAATAAATCACTGTGATATCACAGTGATAAGAGAATAATCGAAAAAAAACGACGCCGTTGCCCAAGAAAGTTTGGGAAACGGCGTCGTTTTTAGTGTGCTGAGCAGAATAAATCACGGATTAAGCTAGTTTGACAAATGGTTTTAAGGCAGCGGCCCCAAATTGCTGATTTTGATAAATCAAAATGTTCGCACAGGCAAGACTATCATCCAACGCATTGTGGTGGTGTTCCAAGTCAATGTGGAGGGCGTCACTCACCGTGTTTAGTTTGTGATTCGGAAAATCAGGGAAAAACTGGCGGCTTGTTTTGACCGTGTCCAGTGTGAGGTAGTGCACGGGGGCCAATTCATAGTGGCTAAGCGTGCTTTTCAGAACACCGTTATCAAACGGTGCGTTGTGGGCAACAACCAGTTGGTCATTTGTATAAAACTGGTTAATGTGGGGCCAAATTTCGGGAAACGTTGGTGCGTTTGCCACATCGCTGGTGTGAATGCCGTGAATCTGGGTGTTCCGCCAAGAAAACGGAACATCTGGTTTGATGAGCGTGTAAAATTCATCCACGACCTGATCGTCGCGAACAACAGTCAAAGCCAACGAACACGCACTGTAGCGTTGTGCGCTGGCCGTTTCAAAGTCCATTGCAACAAAGTTCATGACGGTGATCCTCCAATAAATAATGATGTCGCTAGTGTAACGGGTTCAAGCGGCACTGTAAAGTGGTGGCGCCTGTGCTAATGAAGTGGTGTGGTGGTGAGTTGCACGGGGCAATGGTCCGAACCCATGACGGTGTCTAAAATGGTGGCGTCAGTGAGGTGATCCACAAATGACGTGGAGACTAAAAAGTAGTCGATCCGCCAACCGGCGTTTGTTTGCCGTGCATGGAACCGGTAGCTCCACCACGAGTACTGTCCCGTGGCGTCTGGATAAAAGTGCCGGAAACTATCCGTAAAGCCTGCGGTGAGGAGGTTCGTGAAGTTCTTTCGCTCGGTATCCGTGAAGCCAGCCGTTTCATGGTTTCTGGCGGGATTTTTCAAGTCGATTTCATGGTGGGCAACGTTTAGATCACCGCAAATGATGACCGGTTTTTCCGCCGCAAGTGTTTGAAGGTACAACCGAAATTTTTGATCCCAGTCATCACGAAAGTCAAGGCGTTTTAAACCCTGACCCGCATTTGGTGTGTAACAGGTGACAAGGTAATAATCTGGGTACGTTAGCGTGATCATCCGGCCCTCAGTGTCATCTTCTGGAGCGGTAAGGCCATTATGAACAGCCAATGGCTCGTGCTTTGTAAAGATGGCGGTGCCAGAGTAGCCCGGCCGTTCTGCATAATGCCAATACTGGTAATAACCAGGAAGGTCAACGGTTGCCTGATCAGCCTGCAACTTTGTTTCTTGAATACAAATGGTATCGGGGGCCAGCGCTAAAACCGTCTGTTCAAAGCCCTTTTTTAGAATGGCGCGAAGACCATTAACGTTCCACGAAATGAAGTTCATGAGTGCCGCCTAGCTTTCATTATAAGATAAGTTGAGTTTAGCACACTTTTGCTGGAAAACTGATCAGAGAGTCATGGTGGGGTAAACGGCAAATTCGTGGTAGAATGACAAGGTATTTGCAATGCTAAAAGTTTAATAATGGAAGAAATTAACAGGTGACATGATGCAACAAGTAGATTTACAGATGGCGTTTGAACAAAGTGACGTTAAGCAAAATGAGCCACTGGGCCATTACACCAACACGAAGACGGGCGGACCAGCTGACTGGTTAGCCTTTCCCAAAACACGTGCGGAAGTGGCTGCACTCGTAGAATTTGCCCGCGACCATGACATGCCGTTAACGGTGATTGGTAGTGCAAGCAACCTCATTGTCCGTGATGGTGGGATTCGGGGGTTAGTGCTCATTTTGACGGAAATGAAGCAGATCCAGGTGACTGGAACCACCGTTCAGGCAGATGCCGGGGCGGCACTGATCGAAACGACCGAAGTTGCGTACCAAAATGGCCTGATGGGGTTTGAATTTGCCGCCGGAATCCCTGGGAGTGTTGGGGGGGCCATTTTCATGAACGCAGGCGCGTATGGTGGCGAAATCAAGGATGTTGCCGTGACGGTGGATGTATTGACCCGCGATGGGGAATTTAAGACGTACCCAGCGGCAGAGATGGCGTTTGGCTACCGTCATAGCTACGTTCAGGAGACTGGTGACATCGTTTTGGGCGCCAGTTTTGAACTGACCGCTGGTGATAAGGCTGCCATTCGCGCACAGATGGATGATCTGAACGGTCGGCGGGCTGCTAAACAACCGTTGGAGTATCCTTCGTGTGGGTCTGTGTTTAAACGGCCAACGGGCTACTTCGCTGGGAAACTCATCATGGACAGTCAGTTACAGGGCTACACGAGTGGAGGCGCCCAGGTGTCCACGAAGCATGCGGGCTTCATTGTGAACGTTGGCGGTGCAACGGCAACGGATTACTTAGCCGTTATCGCGCACGTGCAGGAGACCGTTTTTGAAAAGTTTGGCGTTCGCCTGGAGACCGAAGTTCGGATCATTGGTGATGAAGACACATTGTGATTAAAAAAAGTAGCTGGCGGAACACCTTGTCATTGGTGATCGGCCAGTTTTTTTGTATCATTGATGTAAGAGAATTGATGAAGAAAGAATGTGAATGCCATGAACATTATTGAAGCGGTGATTGTCCTGGTGGTGTTGGTGCTCTTATCTAACGTCCTGGATCATTACCTGGAGGCAATCCCGGTTAGTTTGATCCAGGTCACCATGGGGCTTTTATGGTCCGTTATTTTTCACATCACCATTCCGTTAGAGACAGACTGGTTTCTACTATTATTTATTGCCCCCTTACTGTTTAATGATGGGCGACGTTTTCCCAAACGGGAGTTATGGACGTTACGCGGCCCCATCTTAGCGAACGCTGTTATTCTCGTGTTTTTAACGACGCTTGTGGGTGGCTGGCTCTTTCACCTGATTATTCCAGGCCTGCCATTAGCGGCCGGATTTGCGCTGGCGGCCATTTTATCGCCAACGGACCCGGTAGCGGTGACGTCCATTGCGGAGCAGGTGGAATTGCCCTCTTCAATCATTCATTTAGTGAGTGGTGAAAGTTTAATCAACGACGCGAGTGGGTTGATCGGATTTAAGTATGCCGTTGCCGCCGTTGTTACCGGTGCCTTTTCGGTGTGGTCCGCAGCGGGCGACTTTTTGTACACCAGTCTGATGGGACTAGTGGTTGGATTTGTCGGCATGACCTTACTGCAAATGTTGCGTGAGGTTTGGAGTCGGTCGGGGATCAAAGATCCGGTCTTTAACACGGTGCTTCGCCTTATGAGCCCGTTCATTGTTTATCTTGGTGCGGAGGCCGTTCATGCGTCTGGTGTCATCGCTGTGGTGACCGCCGGTGTGTTGGTCCATGTGTCTGAGAACCGGGTTGCAGAGGACGTTCCAGAGCAACAGTTACTGACTGAGCGGACCTGGGACATCGTGGTTTACGTGCTCAACGGAATCGTGTTCATTATTTTGGGTGATGAACTGCCCACCGCAATGAAGGCGACCATTGCCGATCCACAAACAGGGACGTGGCGGGCACTGGCCTATGTTATCGTCGTGTGGGCAATTTTATTTCTTTTACGGTCACTCTGGATCTATGTTTATGCCCGGCTTGATGAGTTAAACAATCGCTGGCACCACCATTCAGCCAAAACGGAATCGGTCACCATTAAAACGGCCATTGTGTCTGGGTTGACGGGTGTTCGTGGGGCGATCACATTAGCCGGTGTTTTGACGTTACCGGTGACCATTAACGGGGGCGCAAAGTTTCCTGAACGGTCACTCATCCTCTTTGTTGCGGCAGGCGTCATCATCGTCAGCCTTGTGGTTGCGGCGATTGCATTACCAATCATCAGCCGCCGAAACGTGTTGCTGCTGACCCGGGGGAGTCAATTGGACGTTTTAGAGGAGCACGTAGCTGACAGTGAGCAGGATGATCCGGCAACCACGACGGCCCGACCGCCACTAATGACAAGTGATGAAGCCAAAATGTACCTTGCTAAAACAGCGGTGCGGACCGTCGAATCATTGCGGCGGGCGGATAATCAGCGGGCGGCTTACGATTTGATTCTTGATTACCAGTACATCGTGCGGCAATTGCAGTTGCGAACACGGCCTTCCACTGAAGTGCAACAAATGGTGGCATTTGAAATTAAGATTCGGCAGCTGGGGTTACAGGGTGAACTCGCCCGGTTGCAGGAACTGCATCAACAACACCAAACGAGCGGCTGGAATTACCGGTACTACCGCCGACAGATTCAGCGACGACTGACGGAGCTTGACCGTGCTCACCATTTCGAACCGTTGCCATCGTGGCACACCGCCCGGCGGTTGATGCGCCATGCGCTTCGCCGGCTACGGATTCTATTAACAGGGAATGATATGGCAGGCTTTGAGGCGCAGCGGGTATTGATCCAAACGGAATTGGCGAAAGCCGCAATTGGTAAGTTATCCCGGTTCTTTAAGGCCCATAACGGTAAGAAAAATGCTCAGCAGCGGCAGAGCGTTTATCACCTCATTGTCCACTATCGGTACCGGATCGAGCGGCGCCAACCAGCAGTGAAGGGGAATCCGGCGCACCGGGCCCACTATGATGATAACCTGCGGGTCTTACGGATCCGGGCACTGGCCGCTGAACGGCTGGCGATTACGGAACTTGTGGACGCAGACCGGATCAATCTTGCAATGGCAGCGAACTTGCGGCAGTATGTCAATTACTCAGAAAATGTTTTAATGCTGGGTGAGGACTTACCAACGGAGGCACCGCACTAAGGGCCGTTAAATCTGCTATACTTACTACTGATTGATCTTTAGGAGGATGGACAATGACATTTGATCCCAGTAGTTGGTTAACGTGGGGTAACGTCGCACGGTTATTGGATGTGCTGGTAATCTGGTTCGTCATTTACGAACTGATCATGTTACTTCGCGGGACGCGGGCAGTGATGCTGTTTCGCGGTATTATCGTTATTATTGTCATTAAAATTGCCAGTTGGTATCTGGGCCTTGATACCGTTTCATGGGTGATGGATCAAATCATTAACTGGGGGGTTATTGCCCTCGTGATTATTTTCCAACCAGAAATTCGGCAGGGGCTCGAACGCTTGGGCCGTGGCTCGTTTATTCAGCGGGGTCATACGGCTTTTGATGATGAAGAAAAGTTAATTGATGCACTGGATACGGCGATCCAGTACATGAGCAAACGCCGAATTGGGGCGCTGATTTCCATTCAGATGGAAACAGGGCTTGAGGAGTACATCGAAACGGGGATTGACCTGGATGCAGATGTGACCGGTGAATTACTCATTAATATTTTTATTCCGAACACGCCGCTGCATGATGGCGCTGTGATCATTAAGAACAATCGAATTGCCTCAGCAACGGCGTACCTGCCGCTATCTGACAGTAACCTGATTCCTAAGGAACTGGGAACTAGACACCGCGCGGCCGTTGGAATCAGCGAGGTGACGGATGCGTTAACCATTGTGGTCTCTGAGGAAACGGGGGAGGTCATGTTTACACGTCATAATGAGATGATGCGGGACCTTTCACGCGAAGATTACCTAAAGTACATGCGTAAACAACTGATCGTGGCAGAGCCCGATCGAAGCAACTGGCTGATCGACCTCATTAACCACGTTTTCAAGGGGGGCGAATGAAATGAGTAAATTCAATCGCTTCCTCAACAGTCGGTGGTTTTACCGGTTGACAGCGCTAGTGTTGGCGATTTTATTGGTGGCGTACGTTACCAGTTTTACCAGTAATGACACAAAAAATTCGGCCACTAGCCGGGTGTCCTCGTTGACATCAACGAAGACCAAGACCGTTTCTGTGCCACTTCAGGTGAACGTTAACTCAAACAAGTACTTTGTGACGGGCTATCCCGAAAACGTGAAGGTCAAGGTGACCGGACCAGCAGCGCTGGTGACGGCAACGACAAATACGCAAAACTTTACGATCAGTGCGGATTTAAGTGGCTTAGGCGTTGGTAAGCATAATGTGAAACTAACGGCCACAGGGCTGAATAAGGAACTGAGTTACCAAATTGAGCCAAAGTCGATCAACGTGACCATCGCTCACCGGAAGACGATCACGATGCCAGTGCACGTTAAGTATGATGCAAGTAATCTTGCCAGCGGGTACCAATTGGGGACACCAACGACATCGGTGACGAAGGTCAAGGTGACCGGGGCTACGGATGAAGTGAACCAGGTCAGCCAGGTGGTGGCGCCAATTAACCTGACGAAGAGTAGTACGACGGATGTTAATGAAAACGTTCAATTAGAGGCCCAAGATGCATTGGGTCGAACGGTTAACGTTGTGATGACACCAGCCATGGCAACGGTAAAAATTCCGATCAATTCTGATGAAAGCTCAAAGAAAGTGTCAATTGACTTCCAGCCAAAGAATGCGGCGGATGGGCGGTCTTACACGATTACGAGTGATGTAAACAGCCTTATTGCATACGGAACGAAGTCAGCCATTAGCAAGCTTAAAAATAGCGTGGTTGCCAGCGTTGACGTTTCGGGGTTACCATTAGGAACGACGAAGCAACAGGTGACGCTTGCACCAACCATAAGTGGCATTCGGAGCTACTCCGTGTCAACGGCAGACGTGACCATTCGGGTGACGGAGTCGACGGATGGTGAGTCGACAAACGCAAGTAGCGCCAGCAGCGCAGCGTCAGTAAGTAGCAGCGATAGTGCTGGCACCAGTTCGTCAACTTCAAGTAGCGCCAGCGAATCAAGTGCTGCATCAAGTAGTAGCGATAACGGCTCTTAAAGCCGACATGAAATGAGGAAATTAAAAATGAAGTATTTTGGAACAGACGGTGTCCGTGGAATTGCCAACCAAGATTTAAGCCCTGAACTTGCCTTTCGGCTTGGCCGGGCCGGTGGGTTTGTGCTAACTGAACACGCCGATAAGGATCACCAACCCCAAGTGCTGGTGGCACACGACACACGGATTTCCGGACAAATGTTGGAAGAAGCACTGGTTGCCGGACTACTGTCCGTGGGGATCGAAGTGTTGAAGCTTGGCATCATCACAACGCCTGGGGTCGCCTACCTTGTTCGAGTCCAACAGGCTGACGCTGGGGTGATGATTACAGCCTCACATAATCCGGTGGCTGATAACGGGATCAAGTTCTTTGGTGGCGACGGATTTAAGCTGTCAGACGCCATGGAAGAAGAAATCGAAGCCCTATTGGACGCCCCTGAAGATACATTACCACGGCCATCAGCAGCCGGCTTAGGGACCGTTGAAGATTATCAGGAAGGGGTCAGCAAGTACACCCAATTCTTGACTCAGACGATTCCAGATAAGCTAACGGGGTTGCACATTGCGGTGGATGCTGCTAACGGTGCAACGAGCAAGTTAGTGTCCCGGTTGTTTGCAGACGTTGATACTGATTTTGAAACCATGGCCACATCACCAAACGGATTGAACATTAATGATGGTGTCGGATCGACCCATCCTGAAGCACTGCAAGCACTTGTGGTGGAAAAGGGTGCTGACATGGGGGTTGCGTTTGACGGCGACGGTGACCGGTGTATTGCAGTTGACGAAAAGGGAAACATCGTTGATGGTGACAAGATCATGTACATTTGTGGGAAGTACATGAGCGAACACGGCCGCTTGAAAAAGGATACCGTTGTAACCACGGTCATGAGTAACCTTGGCATGTATAAAGCCTTGGAAAGCCATGACATGCACAGTGTTCAAACCAAAGTCGGTGACCGCTATGTGGTCGAAGAAATGGTGAAGAACGGGTACAACGTTGGTGGTGAGCAATCTGGTCACGTGGTCTTCCTTGACTTCAACACGACTGGTGACGGAATGCTGACGGCCCTTCAGCTGATGTACATTGTGATGGTCACGGGCCAAAAACTGTCCGAACTGGCCAGCGATGTGACGACCTACCCTCAAAAGTTGGTTAACGTGAAGGTCGTTGATAAAAAGGCGGCCTTAGAAAACGAAGAGATCAAAGCAGCCATTGCCACCGTTGAAGAAAAGATGCACGGTGACGGTCGCGTTCTCGTTCGGCCAAGTGGGACTGAACCACTGCTTCGGGTGATGGCGGAGGCACCAACACAGGAAATTGTTGACGGTTACGTTGATGAAATTGCTGATGTTGTTCGAAAAACAGTGGGTGCTAACTAAATTTAAATGAATCACCGAAGACGATGGTGCACCGAAAAAGGTGCGCCATCTTTTTTTATTTGCTGGTGGGTGATGCGTTTTGATTTCGAAACAATAATATAGACCAATTTTAAAGTGGTGGATTCATTTGCTTTGGCAAAACGGTAGTATTATAATATTTTACATACGAAAAGGACTTTTATAATAGTCTATACCAATTTATAAGCGAGGATTTTTTTATGTGTGGGATTGTTGGTGTTACGGGAAATGAAGAAGCTGTGACGATGCTGATGACGGGACTCCGTCGGTTAGAGTATCGGGGGTACGATTCAGCTGGAATCTACGTTAATGATCAAAATGGTGCGGACTATTTGGTGAAGGAAAAGGGCCGGGTGCAAGACCTTGTTGATGCCTTAACACCAGCGGTTCACGGATCGACTGGAATCGCACATACGCGGTGGGCGACCCATGGTGAACCAAGCATCGCAAACGCGCACCCACAGGTCTCCGCTGATGAACGGTTTTATCTCGTTCATAACGGCGTGATCGAAAACCACGTGACACTGAAGGAAACATACCTCAGTGACGTAACGTTCAAGAGTAGTACGGATACAGAGGTCGTGGTTCAACTGATTGACCGTTTTGTTCGCGAAGAACACTTAACGACGCTAGAGGCCTTCCGGAAGGTCCTGTATCTTGTTGGCGATTCAGCATACGGCTTTTTATTGATGGACCGTGAGCAACCAGACACCCTGTTTGTCGCCAAGAATAAGAGTCCGTTGCTTGTTGGTGTTGGTGACGGGTTCAACGTTGTTTGTTCTGATGCCATCGCCATGCTGGACTACACGCATGATTTTATCGAAATGCAGGACGGTGAAATCATGATCTTAACGCCAAACCACGTGGACATTGAGGACGCTGAAGGGCACCACATTGATCGGGCGTCATTCCACGTTGACATGGATGCCAGTGAAGCCGATAAGGGGACTTATCCACATTACATGCTTAAGGAAATTGATGATCAGCCAGCCGTGATGCGGAAACTGGTCCAAACGTATGCTGATCCTGATGGCGCCATTGTGTTAGAACCTGAGTTGTTAGCTGACTTAAAGGCTGCGGATCGGTTATACATCGTTGCTGCCGGGACCAGTTACCATGCCGGGTTGGTTGGTGAACGGCTTTTTGAACGACTGGCAAAGATTCCGACGGAGGCGTACGTGGCCTCTGAATTTGCGTACGAAACGCCGCTACTATCAGATCACCCGTTCTTTATTTTTCTTAGTCAAAGTGGTGAAACGGCGGACTCACGGGAAGTTTTGACGCACATTAATGAACTGGGGTACCACAGTTTAACGTTGACGAACGTGCAAAACTCGACGTTGTCACGGGAAGCAACGTACACGATGTTGCTTCAGGCTGGACCTGAAATTGCTGTTGCCTCAACCAAGGCGTACACGGCACAAATTGCAGTGGAAGCCATGGTTGCCAAGGGGCTGGGGGATGCGTTAGCCCGCCCAGAGGCTGCTAACTTTGATGTGATCGGTCAATTAGGGTTGGTTGCCAACGGGATTCAGTCATTGGTTGATCAAAAGGAACAGTTTGAAGCGGTCGCAAAAACAAACTTTGTGCACCAACGCGATGCGTTTTACATTGGCCGGGGCCTTGATTTTGCGGTGGCCCTTGAAGCCTCACTGAAACTAAAAGAGATTACGTACATTCATTCAGAGGGTGTGGCCGCTGGTGAGCTTAAACACGGGCCAATTGCCTTGATTGAAGCAGAAACGCCGGTTATTGGGATCATCACGCAGGCGAAGACTGCTGGCTTGACCAGAAGTAACCTGGCTGAAACGGCTGCCCGTGGGAGTCACATCATGACCATCGTAACCAAAGAACTTGCTGATCGTCATGATGACATCATCTTGCCGGACGTTGATGAATTACTGAGTCCCTTGCTGTCGATCATTCCAGCCCAATTGATTTCCTATTACACCAGTTTGGCGAAGGGCTTGGATGTGGATAAGCCACGGAACCTAGCGAAGAGTGTGACGGTTCAATAGTGGGAAACCACGTTTAGCGTGTTAACGGCTGGTCTTATGACCGGGCTGCCTAAAAACCAACTGATCCCCAAGGCGGGCGGTCAGTTGGTTTTTTACGTGGTCGGGGGGGACTGCCGTTACGTGATCGGAATTAGAAATAAAATGCACTTGGGGCTTGTAAAAGTTTAAAAGCTTGTTATAATTGGACTATACCAATAAGTGAAAAGGAGACACGTCATGAAGGTTATTGTTGTAAAAGATCCTGCAGAGGGCGGGAAGCAAGGATTTCAAGTATTCAAGAATGCGTTAGAAAATGGGGCCAAGGTGTTTGGCTTGGCAACAGGGAGCACGCCAATTTCAACGTATGACGAAATTACGAGCTCAGATTTGGACTTTAGTAACTGCACATCCGTTAACTTGGATGAATACGTGGGCTTAGGCCCTGACCATCCCCAAAGTTACAACTACTTCATGCACGAACACTTCTTTAACAAGAAGCCATTTGCGCACTCATACGTTCCTGATGGCTTAAACAGTGACGCAGCTGCTGAAACAGCGCGCTACGACCAGATCATCGAAGATAACCCAATTGATTTAGGAATTCTGGGATTGGGTCGTAATGGGCACATCGGGTTCAACGAACCCGGCACGCCACTGGATTCAACGACGCACGAAGTCATCTTGACGGAATCAACAATTGAAGCAAATGCCCGGTTCTTCGATAACGAAGAAGAAGTGCCAAAGCGCGCTTATTCCATGGGAATTGGCTCCATCATGAAGGATAAGCAGATTGTTCTTGAAGCCTACGGTGCTGAAAAGGCTGATGCCGTTAAGGCCATGATCGAAGGACCAGTAACGCCTGACCTACCAGCGAGTGCATTGCAAAACCATGATGATGTGATCGTGATCCTTGATGAAGCAGCGGCATCAAAATTAAGCAAATAGCATCAAAAAAAGGAGTCGACATGGTCGGCTCCTTTTGTGTTTAACTGACTTGGTTTTCCGCCAGGATGGCGTCAACAGTTGCCTGAATGGCATCTGTTTTAAGCCATTCCTGCCATTCTGTCATGTCCCACCCCTGCATTAAGAAATGGTGATTGATGTAATCTTCATACTTGATCACGTTGGCAGATTCAGGGATGTTTAACTTTAAAATCCGAACTTCCTTGATGAAGCCGTGTTCCGCAGCATATTCAGCCCGGCCGTTATGAACCGTATTGCCGATCTCCATGTACCGGGTGCCGTCGTTACGGGTGATTTCTTCAATCATATCCAGGGATTCATGGCCAGGTTGGTCTAATTGTGCAGGTTCTTCTGCCATTTTAATGTCCTCCGCTTAAAAAGTCTGTATACCCATTATCGCACGCTTTCTGATGTGTGGGCAGTCTTTTTATGAGGAAACAAAAAACCACCATCTGACGATGGTGGCCGGCATAAGAGAGAAAGAGAATTGATTAGAAGGTAATTACTAAATACCTTACAAGAAATAGTTTAGCGGTTGATGTAAGCGCTGTCAATATAAAATCATAAATTCAGGTAAATTGTTTTTAACTGGAAATAGTTTAGCTCGCTCGAGATGTAAGCGGTTACAAAACGGCGCAAATCGGTTAAAATAAAGGTAACGAAAGGGGAGATGAGCATATGGGCTTCCAAGTTGAATTAGCAATTATTGCCGGAATTACGATTGTGATCATGGTTGTGCTGGGTATCGTTGGTCTCCACGACGGACGGCACTTACATTCATAATCGACGCAACTGATGCAAGGGGGTGTTATGATGGGAAAATCACTGAACGGCCGTAAGGTGTTGTTACGATTGATGGATGGCCGCCAGTTGATCATTACAATTGAAGACGAAGCACACATTGCGTGGCGGTCACTTGTTGAACCAGAACTGACAAAGACGCACCAGCCATTACAAATGACCGTGCTAAACGAAGGACAAGTCAGTTTGAACTGGTCAGGTGATCAAGGGCCGATGAGCCTTGTCTTTGACCTTAATCGCCACACGGTGACCGGAGTTCAGTTTACGGTTGAAGAACCGACAGCCATTAGTGGGAGCTTGCAATTACTGAATGACGATGAGCGGCCGGATCTGGAGCCATTTACAAACAGCCAGTTAGTCGTGGCCTTTTGGAATGACTTCTTTAATCGCCACGATGTCACAGCGGTGGCGCGTTATCTAGCGCCCGATTTGATTCAGCATAACCCAAGCATCACGGATGGGGCCGATGCCTTGCTCCGGTTCTACGCGCCGTTGTTTGGAACCAACGGGAGCTTGCGGGTCGCGCAACGAACCGTGGTTAGTGTTGGGAGCCGGGATGACCTGGTGTACCTCCACGTTATGCGGCAGGATGACCCCGCGGGCGACAAGGTGGCAGAGGTGGACATCTTCCGGGTCCGGGATGAACGGTTGGTTGAGCACTGGATCGTTAAACAACCATTTCCCAATCATAGCGCGAATAACCACCCGATGTTTTAATTGGTCTACATTAAAAGGCAGTTTACTCAAACGAGTAAACTGCCTTTTTTGACGGGATTAATTGATGCCCGACTGAATGGTTTGAATTTAAATGGTCGATTTATTCAAGGATTTTCATATCATCAAGTTGCTTGCATTGAACAATTTTGAAAGGAAATCGCGCTCTGAAACGACAAAATGGAGTTGTTATAAGAATTATTATTTCATCATATAATTTATTAAGCTAGAAAGAGTGAGGGGTTAACATGAAAATGGCTTCTGAACAGGTGCGACACTTTAAGATGTATAAGCATGGTAAGCAATGGGTGACGGCGGGCATAACGCTATTTTCCATTAGCTTGATGGCTTATGGCACGCAAACTGCGCAGGCGGACGAAACGGTGGCACCGGCACAAACGACGGCGAGTGCACCGGCAAACGCGACGGATCAGACCAGCAGTCAGGCAACGTTAACACCAACATCAGCGGTTTCAACAACGACCGCAACGTCAACTGCAACGGGCACGCCTGCCTCGCAAGCCGCACAGTCATCAGCTTCACAAGCAGCAACAACGGCCGCTGTAACGCCGAGTCAACGGGCCTCAACACTGCCTGGAAGCGTGGAAGTCACAAAGGATAATTTTGAAGATTACTTTGCCCTGAATGGGTCCGCTTCATATGATAAAAACACCGGGATTTTGACGTTGACACCGGATGAAAACAACCGGACGGGGAACGCAACGCTTGAAAATAAAATTGATTTATCCCAAAGCTTTAATTTAGAGGGGCAAATTAACACCGGTTCTAATCCAAAGGGTGCAGACGGCATCGGGTTCGGATTCCATGATGGGGATACGGATAGCGTTGGTGCCGCCGGAAACGCCATGGGGATCGGTGGCTTAAGCAACGCTTTTGGTTACAAGGTGGACACGTACCACAATGCGTACGGGTCAGAACCCGGTTACTGGTCAACTGATCCATCGCGGTTTAGTAACGATTCTTTCGGGAGCTTTATGTACACGGATGATAAAAACGTCACCCAAACCTACCAGGATAATCGCAGCACAAATGATGATGCCAAAGCAGTCGACTACCCAAATGGTCAGTTCCGTGATATTGACGTCAACTACGATGGGGCAACGCACCTCATGACGGTTGACTACGACGGGCGAAGCTGGACAACGGACATTACCCGGTGGGGCGATCCAACCAAGGCGTACGCGTTTCTTATCAGCGCGGCCACGGGTGGTTCAAAGAACCTCCAACAGTACCGACTAATTGAGTTTAACTACGTGGCTAAGGGAACGGTGCACGTGAAGTACGTCGATGACACGGATAATGGCCGTGAAATTATTGATGAAGACGAGCTTGATGGTGACGTTGCGGATACGGCGGATGCTGCGTCCACCATTAACCAAGGCATCAAAACGGTGCAGGGGTTAGGCAAGGGCTATCAACACGTAACCACAATTGCGGATGCAGACACCGAGTATGACAGTGCCACTGGGCAAGTTACGTTTACGACGATTCCTGGTGAGATCATTGTGCACTTCAGCCGCCAGACCAGTGCGGTGACTGTTCACTACGTTGATGAGAATGGCACATCACTGGCCGCAGAAACGGTTAACCCAACGTATCCTGACGGCACAAATTACGTTGGTGATCGGTACGCAACGACTCAATTAGCATTTCCTGGTTACACGTTTAAAGAAATGGCCACTAACAGCCTTGCGCCAACTGGGACCTTGCCAGACCAAGAGGGCAGTGTCACGTACGTTTATGTCGCCAATAACGAACACGCCATCGTCACGTACATTGATGACGACACAAACACAACGTTGCACATTGATCCATTGACTGGTCAGTTCGGCACAACCAGTGATTACCGCACCGCGGCGTCGATCAAGAACTATGAAGATCAGGGATATGAATTGGTGAGTGATGGCTATCCGACCGGTGGGGTGGTGTATAACCAACCGAATGTGGTCCAGGCCTACGAAGTTCACTTTAAACATGGCACGGTGATTAATGAACCGGAAACAAAACAGGTTACTCAAACCGTTCACTACGTTTATGAAGACGGCACAACCGCTGCCTCGACGGTGACGGATGTGGTGAACTTCATGCGAACATCCACGACTAACCCAGTAACGGGTGACATTACGCATGGTGACTGGGTTCCCGATAACGGGGACACGACGTTTGTAACAAAGACCTCACCAAACATTCCTGGCTACACGCCGGATCAGGCTGCAATCGCTGAAGTAACCGGGATCACAGCGGATTCTGAGAATCTGGTTCACACGGTAACATACAAGGCCAACGTCGAGCACGCAACGGTGACGTACATCGATGATACCGAAGGGAAGACACTTCATTCACAGGCACTGACTGGGGCGTATAAGACAACGGATGACTACAAAACGGCTCCGACCATCGCTGGGTACGAAAACCAAGGCTATGTCCTTGTGAGTGATAACTACCCAACCGCCGGGGTGGTGTACGACCAACCGGGTGTGACCCAACGGTTTGAGGTGCACTTTGTTCACGGTGTCGCTTTTGATGAAAATGACACCAAACAGGTGACCCAAACCGTGCACTATGTTTATGAAGATGGTACGACGGCGGCGCCGACCGTGACGGACACCGTTAACTTCACGCGGACAATGAGCGTCAACACGGTGACTGGTGAGGTAACACCTGGGTCATGGGTGGCCGATGACGGGAAGACAACGTTTGAAACAAAGGTGTCCCCAGCCATTACAGGCTATACACCGGACCAGGCTGCAATCGCTGAAGTGCTGAACGTGACTGCTGATTCTAACGATGAAGTCCACACCGTCGTTTACACAGCAAACACTGAAAACGCCACCGTGACGTATATTGATGATGTAACGGGAAAGACGTTGTTGACGAAGCCACTTCAGGGTAAATATGGCACTACGGATGAATACCGAACAACTGCCCAAATTAATGGTTACAAGGACCACGGGTATGAATTGGTGAGCGATAATTATCCAGCGACCGGGGTCTTCTATAATCAGGGAACCGCCACACCACAACAGTTTGTTGTGCACTTGACGCACGGGACGGATACGTATACGCCAGGTGAGAACCCTGAAAACTTAGACCTGACCCATGAAATTCATGAAACAATTCATTACGTTTACGCAGACGGGACCACAGCGGCCGATGATAAGGCCGATATTGTTACGTTTACGCGGATCGCAACGTATGACAAAATCACGGGTGAAGTCTTGAGTTACAGTCCGTGGGTCGCAGAAAACGATGACACGACGTTTGATGAAAAGCAGTCACCAGAAATTACCGGCTACGTGCCAGATCAAGCCATGATTCCAGAAATCACGGGACTAACGGCCGATAGCGCAGACTATGAAGCAACGGTGGTTTATAAGGCAGAACCAACTGAACCAACAGAACCAGCTGGTCCTGATGAACCAGGAACGTCCGTGGTGCCAGGGGAACCTGGGCAGCCTGAAACACCAGGCGAACCAAGTCTTCCCGGTGAAACACTGACGCCAGGGATAGAATCTGAACCGGACGCAAAATCAACGCCAACCACGACGGCCACGAAGTCTGTGGACCAGGATGACTTACCAAAGACGGGTGAACAAGCAGCAGTGGCACCGACCTCGCTTTGGGGGCTGGTACTACTAGGCGTGGGAACCTTGTTATTTGCTGGTAAACGGAAGAAACATCATAACTAAGCATGCGTTGATCGCAGTTAGAAAACCACCTCACCTAATTTTGGTGAGGTGGTTTTCTTGGTTAAGCCTTGCGAACAGCTAAAGGCGAAGGACTGTGTTACACTTGCCGAGAACAAGGATCATTTGGGAGGTGTGTTCATGGAGGATCAGAGTGCTTGGATCATTGATCAGTTGACGGCGTTAAAAACACCAGCTAATGAAGTGGTGATCGAGGCAGCCATTGAGCGGTTAAAGACCCAGCAGGATGAAATTGATAGTTTGCGTGGCGCCATGGAGGGAACCTTATGGAGCCCCAAGCAATGGCGAAAGTAAGGTAAAACGAGCTGTGTGGTTAGCCATACTGATAAAGGTGTCATGTTTAGGTTATTGAGAACTCTGATCCTGCTTCGAGCGGTCGCCACGACCTCTTTTCCTGCGCAGACTTGCGGTTAATGTCGCAGTGGAACGGCAGAAAACGCGATTTAAAAGTGTTTTTAGTGGGCGTTTGCTCAATCTTGACTATAATTATAGGAATAGAACGACCGGTTGATGGTCAAGACGCTAACGTCCGACCGCGCTAAGAAGTGGAGGAACAAGAATGGCCGATGAACAAGGATCGGATGAACGTCGTGTAAACGGCTCCCAGCAAAAGACGGGGGCCATTAACGACGATTTACTCAATGAATCGATTGATGTGTACATTCATTTTTTGAAGTACCTCGATGAATTTGTCTCACGTCCCGCTGAGGAGTATCACATCTCATTTGAACAGTATTTGATTTTGCATGATGTTTCGCGTGAGACGGACTTAACCTTGATGGAGATTGCGGCGCGCAGAGCGGTGACGCGGAGTGCCGTGTCCAGACAGATCCGGACGCTACTCGGGAAGGGACTCATCAAGCAGGTGGCAGACGTAAATGACCGGCGGCGGATGAATCTCAGCTTAACAGCGAAGGGTGAACAGGCTGAACATGTTATTAGTGAGCGTGTTACCCGGCGATTTACTTCTTGGATCAACGCGTTTGGTGAGGATCAGGCAAAGGAAGTGCTGAAGTTTATCCGGGCCTTTGGTGATCGGTTTGCCGACGAGAACC
This sequence comes from Furfurilactobacillus entadae, assembly GCF_045862745.1. Classification (NCBI taxonomy): domain Bacteria; kingdom Bacillati; phylum Bacillota; class Bacilli; order Lactobacillales; family Lactobacillaceae; genus Furfurilactobacillus; species Furfurilactobacillus entadae. The sequence goes on from NZ_BQXN01000007.1 coordinate 82,322, forward strand.
ATCAGGATAGCTAAACAGTCATGGTCGGCCCGATTGTCAACAGGGCTAATGGTCCCGATTCGTTGATGATCAACGGCATTTTCGACCGGATTGACACGATGAGTTCGTTTATTGAGACGTGTCATTAATTGAATGCAGCGATTAACACGACGCCTTTTCCTAAATCATGGGAAAGGGGTCGTGTTATTTTATTGGTCGGCAAATTGAAAAAAGTGAAAAGTTAGTGATGGCGAAACTTTTTTTTAAAAAAAATCAATTGTAACCACTTTCAAATGAACGTTGGGGCTTGTAATTTCGGCGGTTTCGGCACATAGTATTACAGGGCTTGAAAGAGTCACAAATTTCTCAAAGACGGAGTGAACGTTTGGAATCGGTAAATAAATAAGTTTAACGGGGCCAACGGTCCGATGTTACGTTGAATTAGCAAAAAGCTAATCAAAGCCGCCACTGGGGGATTGATCTGTTTTTTGATGAAGCAACGCTAGCGACCATCTTTAAAGGATTAGACCTGATTTATCAGGGATCAAAACGGAAAAGAGGGCACGAACATGAGCAAGAAGCACGATAAGAAGCATGGTGATAAAGATCGCTTTGTGAACACCACAGGGGACCATGCCAAAAGTTTAGATGAGGTTAACGGGTCGATCCTCGTGCCACAACACGCCGGATATTTCCGGACGTTGATGGCTTATACGGGGCCCGGAGCCTTGATCGCCGTTGGTTACATGGATCCAGGTAACTGGATTACATCAATTGCCGGTGGGGCACAGTATAAATACGCACTGATCAGTGTGATCCTGATGTCGAGTTTGATTGCGATGTTGCTGCAAGCGATGTCTGCTCGACTGGGAATTGTTACCGGAAAAGACCTTGCACAGATTACCCGCGAACGAACCTCCAAGGGGATGGGAATCTTCCTGTGGGTCATTACTGAATTAGCCATTATGGCGACCGATGTGGCCGAAATTATTGGGTCTGGGATCGCGTTAGAATTACTGTTTGGGTTCCCACTAATTGTTGGGTTGATCATTACAGCGTTTGACGTCTTGCTATTATTATTCTTAATGAAAATGGGCTTCCGGAAAATTGAAGCGGTGGTTGCAACCCTTGTGGCCGTCATTCTGTTTGTTTTCCTATACGAAGTTATCCTGGCCCAGCCACACGTTCCGGAAATTTTGGCCGGTTTCGTCCCACATCCTGGTGAAATGTTGACGCATAAACCAATGCTGTACTTGGCCTTGGGGATCGTGGGGGCAACGGTTATGCCCCATGACCTGTACCTTGGCTCATCCATTTCACAAACGCGGGCGTTGGATCGGAACGACCGCGATAGCGTGAAAAAGGCCATTCGGTTTACGGTGGCTGACTCAAACATTCAATTGACGTTAGCCTTTGTGGTTAACTGTTTACTGTTGATCTTGGGGGCCGCACTGTTCTTTGGCACGAAGAGTGATCTCGGGCGCTTCGTTGACCTTTACAACGCATTGAGCAACTCAAAGATCGTTGGTGCCATTGCGAGTCCAATCCTGAGTATGTTGTTTGCCATTGCCTTACTGGCTTCTGGTCAAAGTTCAACCATTACCGGGACCCTGGCTGGTCAAATTATCATGGAAGGGTTCATTCACCTGCGGGTACCACTCTGGGCACAACGGTTACTGACCCGGTTAATGTCCATCACACCGGTGTTGATCTTTGCTGTTATCTACAAGGGTGATGAAGCGAAAATTGAAAACCTGCTGACATTTTCACAGGTATTCTTGAGTGTCGCATTGCCGTTTGCCATGGTGCCACTAGTTATGTACACCAGTAACGAAAACTTGATGGGTGAGTTTAAAAACAAAGCGTGGGTTAAGTGGACCGCGTGGTTAGTCACTGCCATCTTAATTATCCTAAACCTCTGGTTGATCGTCGGAGTCTTTACCGGCTGATGAACGCAAATGAGGCGTTATAAACCGTTGTCGTGATGAAAGATTCACGCCAACGGTTTTTTTGTGGTGATAATCGTTAACGTAGACGTTTACCACGGTGCGTGGTATGATAATGACGCACCTTTTTGGGGGTGTTCTGGATTCGACAGGTATAGGTCGAGCTTGAACTGCGCTTCGTGGGTTGCGGCCACGTAAAAACGCTACCTAATTTTTATCTGCAAAAGATAACAATTCTTACGCTTTAGCTGCTTAATTGTAGCTTGACGTAGATCCGTCCGTTACGGCCCAGGTTGCGGGTTGCGGGTCTCAAAAATATGGGTTACGCTGCAAGCTCCCGTCTGAAGTGCGCAGAAGAGATTAATCAGACTTAGCTGATCACGGTTGCCTTGCTAAACGGCGTTTTGGTCAGTGAACTTTAAATGGTTTAGCTATGAGCGTAGAGGTTCGGGTGGCGATATGCTTGGACGCGGGTTCGATCCCCGCCACCTCCATTCATGATTGTTTGTGGTCACATCCATAGCAATCACCAAAGTTATGAGGGCCAGGGCTAATCTCCTGGCTCTTTTTTAATGACATTTACAAGGACGGGGTTAAAACTTATGGCGAAGAGTCAAACTGAAATTGAGCAGTTGCACCAACAAATCGCAACGTTGCGAAAAGATGATGGGCAGAAGCTGCGGGAACATACGGAAGTCTTTAACGACGCCGTTATTGCCATCATTATTACGATTATGGTTTTGGAGATTCCGTTACCAACGGAGGGAAACTACTTAATGTTTCTAAAATCCATTGGTATTTTTATCATCAGCTTTTTTATGGTTGGAGGCTTTTGGTACCAACTCCATAATGCATACGCGATCGTGAAAGCCTTCAATAAAACAGATTTGACGATCAACTTTTTGTACCTTGTATCACTATCGTTACTGCCAGTTATGACCAAGTGGGTAATTAACGATACGTCCAGAGTTGCGGTGTTGAATCTTGGTGTCGTCTACTTGATCACAAGTTTGTTCCAACTGGTGATTACACGACAAAGTCATCGGAAGCTATGGGACAAGCAAACAACCGGAACGTACTATTCAGACCGAAAAGTGCTCACGCTTGTCGCAATCACACTTGCCATTAATATTGCCCTTATCGGACTGGCTTGGTGGTTGCCTGGACTTGCCATGGGCCTGTACTTAGCATTGCCGCTGATTAACTTTTTCGTGAATTAGTTGCTCAAACGAAGCAAACTTGAAAATAAATGCGCGGGATGATTTGTCGTCTAGGCTTTTATTAAATAAGGTGGGAACACAATTAAATTGACTGATTATGTTACCAAACTTGACTGTAACTAGGCCACTCATGGCAGGGAATTGAGGTCATCGAAATGAAAAGGTTTAGGTTCGACAATAACGGGCAAAGTGAGCGAAAATAAAATATAAATCCTTAACTATTAATTCGTGAAAGTTTGCGACATATGATTGTAATTTCCTTGTAATGGTAATTAAGGTGATCTCGTAGTTAAATATAACCTGTTAGGTAATTAAGAAATCTTAGAGAAATCGTAACTAAGATTGTCACAATGAAAACTTTAGGAGTGAATTTTAAGAATGAATAAAGCGTTAAAAGCTACGTTACTTACTTCAACGGTTGCAGTTAGTTTATTAGCTACTGCCGGCGTTGCCAATGCATCAACTGTTAAGACAATCAAGGGTGATACTGTTTGGGCTTTCGCTCAAAAGAACAACACAACAATTGATGCCATTGCCAAGGCAAACCACTTGGACAACCCAGCTTTGATCCAAATCGACCAAACGCTGATCATTCCTGATGGCAAGATATCAACGACTTCACAAGCTGCTCCTAGCCAAGCTGCTTCACAAGCCGCTAAGACTGATGTTAACGGTGACTACACGGTTCAATCCGGTGACACGTTATCAACAATCAGTGAAAAGCTCGGTGTCTCTGTTGCTGACTTGATGAACGCTAATGGTTTATCAAGTGCTGATGGTCTTTTGAGCATTGGTCAAGTATTGCACACAACTGGCCAAGCAAGTGCTGCTAGCCAAGCACCTTCAGCTGCTAGTCAAGCAACGTCAGCTGCCTCAGCAACTTCTGACGCACAACCATCAGCTGCTACGTCAGTTGCAAGTGCTGCTAGTCAGGCACCAGCAGCTAGTCAAGCTGCCAGTGAAGCACCAGCAGCTAGTCAAGCGCCAGCAGCTAGCCAAGCTCCAGCTTCACAAGCTGCCGCAGCACCAACCAATGTAAATGTCACAACGACAACTAACACAACAACAACGTCAACACAAACTGTTGCTGCTGGTACTGGCGCAATTGCTGCCGGTGAGGCCGGTTTCTACAATGGCTATGCCGGGTACCCAGCTGGCCAATGTACTTCATTCGTTGCCGCAATTTTGGGCTCTGAAGGTGTTTCAGCCAGTGAATACTCTTACTTAGGTAATGGTAACGCCTGGGGCGCTTCAGCTGCCGCTCGCGGAATTGCTGTTAACAACACACCAACAGCCGGTTCAGTTGCTTACTTCGGTTACATGCACGTTGCTTACGTAACTGGCGTTAACGGGAACGGTACGGTTAACATCATCGAAGGTAACTTCGAAGGCCTACCTTCACATTCACGGACGATCTCAACTAGCGAAGCTGCTGGTTACATCCACTTCTAAGCATTAACTTATTAAACTTAAGGTCACCCATGATTAAATGGGTGACCTTTTTGTTTTGTTAAAACGGTGCTAATTATTCAGTTTTGAACAAGGATATTGTATACTACCCGTGAATGATCCTAATAATGATGCATCATGGAGGAAACGAAATGGCAATTCCTGAAGTATTAACGACGTTTGTGGAAACAAATAATGCAGAGGACGCGGCCGGAATGTTGGCAACGTTTGCAGAAAATGGGTCTGTGAACGACTGGGGAAACGAATATAACGGTCAAAAAGCAGTGGCTGGCTGGATTCAGTCCGATAATATCAGTAAACACTCACGGTTCAAAGTTGTGGGGAGTGAACAGGTATCGGCGACTGAATGGATCTTAAACATTACGGTAACTGGTGAAGGCTTTAACGGAACTGGTCCGCTTCGCTTCACATTAAAAGATGATAAAATTGTTTCACTGGTTATTGAACCAAATTAGTGTGAACAATGACGCAACGTTTTGACTTAAAAAGTCAGGGCGTTGTTTGTTTTTATGCACCAAAATGGTCAGTTGACAATGAAAATTTTTTTCTTTTTGATTTTGAAATGGCGTGGTCTATGCCAGCGGCGTGAATCCTTTAAATGATTGTGTTTCGATAATGTTATCGGTTACATTTTTTGAACAAATGTGTAAAAAAGGCTTGTAAAAACGCTTACATTGTAAGAGAATAAACCGTAAACCTTTTACAGGATCGATTAGATTGAGCGACTTAAGGAGAATGTAGTTATGGCTAAGAAGAAATTGATTGGGGTTGACCTTGGCGGGACAACCATCAAATTTGCGATTTTAACACTGGATGGCGATGTTCAACAAAAATGGAGCGTTCCAACGAACATCTTAGACGAGGGATCACACATCATTCCTGACATCATCCAATCTATTAATCACCACCTGGATTTGTACAAGATGGCTGCGGCCGATTTTGTTGGGATCGGAATGGGAACGCCGGGAACGGTTGACCTTAAAGCCGGAACAGTAACAGCGGCTTACAACCTGAACTGGAAGACCACTCAGAATGCGAAGGAACAGATCGAAGCTGGCACACACATGAAGTTTGCGTTGGATAACGATGCAAACGTTGCTGCACTTGGTGAACGCTGGAAGGGTGCAGGTAATAACGAAGCTGACGTGGACTTCATTACATTAGGAACCGGGGTTGGTGGTGGAATCATCGCCAGCGGTCGTTTGCAGCATGGTGTTAACGGTGCCGGTGGTGAAGTTGGCCACGTGACGGTTCAACCTGGTGGTTATTTATGTACCTGTGGGAAACACGGTTGTTTAGAGACGTACGCGTCTGCAACCGGGATCGTTCATTTAGCACATGATTTTGCTGAGGAATATGCTGGTAATTCTAAGCTAAAGAAGATGGTTGATAACGGTGATGAAATTACCGCTAAGATTGTCTTTGATTTAGCCAAGCAGGGTGACTTTTTGGCAAACGAAGTGGCGAAGAAAGTCGGCCAATACCTTGGATTGGCCGTTGCCAACCTTGGGAATGTGTTAAACCCAAGCTACATTGTTATTGGTGGTGGTGTTTCTGCTGCGGGCCAATTCCTGTTGGATCTTGTTGACGAAAACTTCCAAAAAGAGGCTTTCGCAACGGTTCGCGCCTCAACAAAACTACGCTTGGCTAAACTTGGAAATGACGCCGGTGTGATCGGTGCTTCCTCACTGGCATTACGGTTTGCCGATGACAGCGACCTGACGGATTCCGCCAAGGTTGCTAGCACAGCGGCCATTGTAACCGACTAATTGAATCGTACTGCATAAAAAGACATTGAGAGAATTAGAATTGGAGAACGTTGAATCATGGGTATTCTTATTGCACTGATCCCCGTTGTTGCTTGGGGGAGTATTGGTCTTGTTTCAGGACGGTTGGGTGGCTCAGCTGCTCAACAAACGTTAGGAATGACGATGGGCGCCGTGGTTTTTGGAATCATCGCCTGGTTCATTTACCAGCCAGCACTCGACGCAAAGGTGTGGATCGCTGGGACCTTATCCGGATTGTTGTGGGTCGTTGGTCAAAGTGGTCAGTTTACTGCAATGAAGGCCATTGGGGTGTCCAAAACGATTCCGCTGTCAACAGGACTGCAACTGGCCGGGAACGCGCTGGTTGGGGTACTTATCTTCCATGAATGGGTGACTGGTAAGCAGTACACCCTTGGCACGATTGCTGTCATTGCGTTGATCATTGGTGCAACCTTAACGTCACGGCGGGATAAACGGAATGTTCAGCCCGAAGAAAGTGACAACACGGCAGCCGGTGCTCGAGCATTGACATATTCAACCGTTGGTTACGTCATTTACACCGGGATCATTAAGTCGTTTGAAAAGTGGGGCGGCGTTGGTGACCCAACGAAGTTCACCCATGCTGTTGTGTTACCACAATCAATCGGAATGTTTATCGGTGCGTTGGTGTTTGTGATTATGATTGGTGCTCGTCGTGAGATGTGGCAGTTGCCAACATGGAAGAACATCATTACCGGGCTCTTCTGGGGAACTGGGAACCTGTTTATGTTCTTAGCGACCGTTAAAGTGGGGCTGGCCGTTGCGTACTCAATGGCCCAAATGGGAATCATCATTTCCACCTTTGGTTCAATTTGGCTTTTGGGCGAACGGAAGACGCACTGGGAAATGGTTAACATTGTGATTGGATCGGTACTGATCATTGCCGGTGGGATCATGTTAGGAACCATGTAAACTAGAATTAAAAGCAAAGACCGCTGAACAAATTGTTCAGCGGTCTTTTTTTTAAAACCTAGACCAAAGTTTTTTTAATTGGTCTAGGTGTTTAAACAGTGGGCTTCTACACCGTAAGCATCATTTGGTTTTGGTATATACCAATTTATGAATTGGCTTTCATTGCCCACCTGTCGCCGTTTTAGTGTATACTTGTAATCGTAATCATAGAAAGAAAGAGGTAGAAAAAGCATGGCACATATTTCGTTTGATAGTTCCAATCTGAAGAAGTTTGTTCAAGACAATGAACTGGGTGAAATGCAGGCAATGGTTACCGCCGCAGACTCAGAACTACGGAATGGTACAGGTGCAGGCGCTGACTTCCGCGACTGGATCGATCTTCCCACTGAATATGATAAGGAAGAATTCAGCCGGATCAAGGCTGCTGCTAAGAAGATTCAAAGCGATTCAGAAGTGTTGGTTGTGATCGGAATCGGTGGTTCTTACCTGGGTGCCCGTGCTGCCATTGACTTTTTAAATGAAGCATTTTACACGGCATTACCAGCCAGTGAACGGAAGGGTGCGTTAGTTCTCTTTGCCGGGAACTCCATCTCATCTTCCTATGTGCATGATTTGATCCACGTTATTGGCGACCGTGACTTTTCTGTTAACGTGATTTCGAAGTCTGGGACAACAACGGAACCATCCATTGCATTCCGGATTTTCAAGGACAAGTTAATTGAAAAGTATGGCGCAGCCGGTGCTAAAGACCGGATTTACGCCACAACGGACCGTGTTCGTGGTGCTTTGAAGACAGAATCAGATGCCGAAGGTTACGAAGAATTTGTCGTTCCTGATGGCATTGGTGGTCGTTTCTCAGTTCTGAGTGCCGTTGGTTTATTGCCAATCGCCGCTTCTGGTGCTGACATTGACCAACTGATGAAGGGGGCCGCCGATGCTTCTGTTGCCTACACCTCAGACAAATTAACGGAAAACGATGCCTACCGTTACGCCGCTTTACGGAACATTTTATACCGTAAGGGGAAGACAACGGAATTGCTTGAAAACTACGAACCAACCATGGCCTTCTTCTCCGAATGGTGGAAGCAACTAATGGGTGAATCCGAAGGGAAGGACCAAAAGGGCATTTACCCATCAAGTGCAAACTTCTCAACGGATTTACACTCATTGGGGCAATATATCCAAGAGGGTCGACGGAACCTGATGGAAACGGTTGTGAAGGTTGATAAGCCAAATTACGACATTGACATTCCTGAAGAAGACAGCGATTTGGACCAAATCGGTTACCTTGAAGGAAAGACAATGGATTACGTGAACACGCAAGCCTTCCGCGCCGTTACGTTGGCTCACACTGATGGTGATGTTCCGGTTATGGCCGTTCACATTCCTGACCAAACGGAATACTCATTGGGTTACCTGATCTACTTCTTCGAAATTGCTGTTGGGATCTCTGGTTACCTGAACGGAATCAACCCATTCAACCAACCAGGGGTTGAAGCATATAAGACGAACATGTTTGCATTACTTGGAAAGCCCGGCTTCGAAGAACAAACAAAGGAAATTCAGAAACGTGTGCAGGAGTAAGGGATAGATAGTTTTTGATCACGCAAATATGTAGGCCTAATCTTTCAACGAAGCGCCTTAATATTTCCTTTGATGTTTCCCCTAGCCGATTTTAGCTTATCTTCAAGCAGTAGGATCAGGAAGCGCCAAAATCACTTGCGTTGTGTTCTGAGTAAAAGTCGTTCAGTTTCTGGACGGCTTTTTCTTTTACAATTGGGGAGATTTCAGCATAGATTCTGGTGGTTTCAACATCAATGTGGCCCAAGAGGTCTTGGATGTCTTCCAAAGGTACACCTGCCTGTCGTAAATGAACTGCGTAAGTATGCCGCCCATCGTGAACCGTAATTTTAGGAAGCTGGGCTAATTTAGTTATCGCGCTAAATGCGGTTTCCACAGCACGAGCCCGCACTGCCCGCCCAACATTACGTCCTTTCGTGTACGTAAAAATAAAATCTTTATCGTGTAGATGACCATTGGGGGAGGCGATAAGCGCAGTGTCCTGAGCGTACTTAAACGAATAGTATTCTTGATAGGCATTAAAAAGCCGTGGGGTCATAGGAATTTTCCTAAAACCATGATCGGTTTTTGGATCATCAATGACCACCGTTTCAGGGGTTTCGGCACGATATAAACGGGTGCTATTAACTGTTAGCATACCGGTGCGAAAATCTATATCTTCCCAACGTCTAGCCATAACTTCACCCTTACGCAAACCAGCGTCGAAGATAGTCAAAAAGAATAAGTACCAAAAAGGATCACGACCACCATATGATGCCCATGATAAAAATTCATCTACTTGATTGACTGACCAGTAATGAAGCTTTTTGTTTTTGGCGCTGGGCTTAAATTTGCGTGGAAATTCGACACTTGAAGTTGGATTAGTTTCAATTAGTCCTAATTTAACCGCTTTTTGAAGCGCGTTTGAAACAGTAGCATTAATTACGTTGACCGTGTTCCAAGATAAGCCCTGCTTTGAACGCCCAAAATCAGGAGCTGTAAACAAGGAATTAATAAAATCTTGATGGTCACGTGCTGTGTATTGATCTAGTCGGTAACGGCCAATGTTGGGATTGATGTAGTGTTTAATGTTATATCTGTGAATAATCATGGTGCCTTCTTTAACATTTGTTTTATATTTTGATACCCACAAATTGAAGTAATCTTGTAGAAGCATTCGCGAGGGCTCGCTATACTCGGTGTTAGTTGTAGAAATTTTGGCCTCTAGAGCTTTAGCGGCCTTTTTAGCCGCTGCTAAGGTTGTGAATCCGCTTCGAGTTATTCTTTTCTTTTTTCCAGTTGCCCGATTAAGGCCTACGTATACTTGGAAACGCCATGTAACTTTTCCAGTTTTATCTGTGTATTTTCTGTAAGATGCCATAAAAAAATCTCCCTGTCGAAATACTTAGAATTGGATTTCTGTCATTGATTCCTCGATGTCTTCAAACACATTTTTGTTTTGCAAAAAATGCTGCCAATCCTTACTGGTGGCATTTTTATTTTGGATAGCAGCTTGAATCTGGTTATAGATTTGCTCAACAGTCGGGTTATACATTCGTTCGACGGCATGATCGAGTTTAGCTTCATTCCATCGCTTGGCAGCGGGCCTAGCGTTATTTCGTTTGACTTGAAAGGTTAGTGCCTGTTCACAGTACATATTTTTGATGTTGGAGTTTGCTTCCAAATATTCTTTAAATTCAATTTCAGTCATAATTTTTCTCCTTTTTGGGGTACATATGTTCTTTTTTGCTTATAAATAAAAGCCCAGGAGGGCGATTATTTAGTGGAATTAATTACCTGATGGACCGTTATCTGTTAATTTATCAATCCTGATTCCAGGAACAGAAATTTTACCACCCATAGTTGAGTTATAATCAATGATTCCTCTGCTTACTCCATAGAAGGTAACATTATCATCTTCTAGAACTCGGCTTCCGTCAGTGGCAGAAGAATCAAACATTGCAATGACCATTTGATCGTAATCGCCATCAATTGCAATTCTCACCGTGGTATTCCCGTCGTCTTCCTGGACTTGGGCAACTTCGCCAGAAAAAGTAACCTTTTTATTTTTGTAGTCATCCGGAGTACGGGCAATTTGATCGTAGGTTACGCCGGTATTGTAATCGTCTGTATTCACTGTTGATTCTGAATCGCTGTCACTTGATTCATCAGTATCTGTGGAGTCGTCGTTATCTGTATCGTCGTTTGAATCAGTAGTTGTGTCGTCATCGGAGCTATCCGAGTAATCACGCACGTGTACTTTAATGGTTTCACTCTTTTTTCCATTTTTTTGTGCGAATACTTTATAGGTAGAATTGGCTGTGAGAGTGTCAATGCTAAATTTTCCATTTTTATCTGTGGAAACATGGGTTGTGTCATCACTATCTTTTTCGTTTTTGAAGTAAATGGTGGATTCTCTTGCAGCAGTTCCCCTTAAAGTTGCTTCAGGCGAAATTGTCTTCGCCGAAACATGAAGAGTTGGTTTTGCGTTAGCAATCCCTGCAAATATGATGAATAAAACAATAATGGTAGTTACAGTTCCCCAAATAATTTGTTTCTTGTGCTTCTCTAGAGTGCTCATGTAAATCCCCTTTTAATGAAGTTAGCTTTTAAAGACATCTTTTCTTGGTCTAGATCGTTAAGTTACCAGGCGTATGTTTTGCTTATTTTTTCACGAATATAATTCTCAAAATGCAATGGAATGCCAAATTGCCGCATAAATCCCATTACATTTATTTGTGTTGGATCAATTTCAAAATCCTCTAGGTAGTACGGTAGTAGCATATCAATAGCGCAAAGATTAGCGTCATGTTCTATGCCGTAATCGACCTCTTTAGCGGCCGAGAATGGGAGTATAGCTGTTTCATCATCGCCATTTTCAATATGGCTGATTTCGTGTGCCAATTCCATAGCAACGTCTCTGCCTACCTTGTCATTCATTATGATGGTTCGTAATTTAGTTGAAACAACACTTGGAGTATTCTCATCAAGTTCATCAGACCAAATGACATTGATGTCCTCTGAATAAGCGTAACAAACTAAATCATCGACTACATCACTTATCTCCATGTTCAACGCTCCTTAGAATACGTTTGATCACCTCCAAATCATCGGGAGGAATTGGTCGACCATTATAGCGAAGGATGGCACCTGGCTTATCTAAATCAACTTCTTGGCGATCTGTTGAATTGCCAAGAAGATAATCAGTTGAGACATTAAAAAAACGTCCTAAATCGGAGACAGATTCAACCGGAGGCTTTCTAGTTCCTCGTTCCCACGCACCGACAGTTTTTGATGAAACGTTGATTTTGGATGCAAGTTCTTCTTGAGTGAGGCGCCGTTCAGTTCTTAATTCTTTTAACCGTTCCGGAAACATAATTGGCTCCTTTCTATGTAGTAAATATACTACGTTTAGTAGTATATTTGGTTAAAAGCTACAAAAAGTAGCTTTTTTTCTTTACAAGCTACTTAAAGTAGTATATATTATTCTCATAAGCTACTTATAGTAGTTTGAAAGGAGGCGAGTTTATGAGCAATATGCTATCAAAGTTACGTACAGACAAAGGACTTACACAAATGCAGTTGGCTTTTGCTTTAGGAACGAATCAAAAAAACGTGACTGCATGGGAATCTGGAAAAAGGACGCCACGACCCAGAATGATGCAAAAAATCGAAGATTACTTTGATATTCCGAAAGAGAAAATTTTTTTTGACGCTTTTGACTACTCTAAGTAGATAAAAACTCGTTTACGTAGTTTGAAAGGCAGAACACGTAGGAGGACGAAATAAAGTGAAGATTGACAAGGCAATTAAACAAGCAATGCGTGAAGGCAAAGGAATTAGAAGAAAGACTGGGATTCCGGCGAGAGGAATACTTATTCCAACTAATACACCAGCGGGAATTTTAATGGTTCCCTTTAAAAAAACAGAACCCATCCTTTGGGGATGGATTCCAGACGTGAACGATCTTGTGGCTAAAGACTGGTTTGTGCATAACCAATCTGCTAAAGGATGAGCTTTTTTATAGTGGCGATGCCGTTTATAACAGAGTTCAAATTGCGTTTGAATTTTTGTTCGCCGTAAGCAACGGCCTTGGATGTTATCTTGATTTCCGATGCCATACCAGCATAGTTCATGTAGTGCTCACAAGTAGCAAATCCGGCGTCCTTTAATTCATCTATTATTTCTGAAATCTCTTTTCTTGACCACTCCGGGAAAAGAGAAGCATTCAATGTAACTACATTATCGAAAAATTTTGCTTCTTTTTTGTTTGTACCAGCATTTATCCGTGTTAGATATTCTTTGTACAGAACAGATAGATAGTATTTTTCGTCATTTGTTAATTCATCATCATTCATTTATATCACCTCCTTTGCATTAATTATCGCATAAGAGGTGGCACATTATTCAATTTTCAAAGGAGGTGATTATATGTCACAAACAGAAGTACGCAGTTACGCGAAAATGATTAACGCTAATGACGCCACACACACTGTTGACGAATTGGTTACATTGCTAAGCCAGCATGACCAAGAGTTTGCTGAGAATGTTTTAGCTGTTTCAAAAGGTGTAGCAGAACGTGAAGCAGAAGAATTAGCGTATGACTTTGCTTAACCATAACTAAATCATAACGGCCGGACTGGTTAATTCATAGTAGGCCAAATTGAAAGGGGGTGACTACGTTGCAGGCAGACGCTAAATACGTCAGACAATTGAGCCTAGCGCTAGGGGTTATTAAAGGATCTAAGAAGCAGTTAGCCCAAGAATCGTACCGAACACAGCCTGCCATCAGTAAATACCTTAAAGGCGCAGCCAATGTGCCTAATGACGTTAAGAAGGTTGCTGTTGAAGTTACAAGCAACATTAGATTGGCATTTTCATCAGCACGATCTGATTTTGGCACAATTTCATTTTTTAAATCAGACAAATTAAGGACCGACATGTTCGCGGCTAGCGTTAATCAACACCGCGAGGAGCAAGAACGTATGCAGATTGAACGTGATGCTTTTGTTGCCATGGCAATTCCGGCGCAAGAGAGAAAGTCGGCAGACTGGGACATTATTAACTGTTGGGCCAAGGAGTTCGCTGAAGAAATCGGCTCGGAAATTAATGAGTTGATCTCGTCGGGTGAATATACCGGCGCTGACATTCAGGCGGCAATCGATGATTACAACAAACAATTTGGTGGATAAAGAGGGTAAAAATATGAACATTGTACGCAGTGAGGTACCAGTTAGGAAGTTGACCAAGATCGAAAAAGCGACGCAAAAACATGTCAATGCCGCTGAAATGGCTGCAACGTTGCACCGGTCAACATCAACTATTATTCGATATTTGCAGCAAACAACTAACCCGATGCCCGGCCACAAGATTGGCGGACGGTGGGATATTCCGTTTGAAGATGCTCTTAGATGGGCAGGAAGGCTATAGCAAATGATTATGATCATGAAAATCATGTTAACTATCGGCACGTGGGAAATTTTAAAGGAACTATTTAACTGCCTACGGAAGGGAGAATTATTTGATGCTAAAACTGCCAAAGTCCAACACGTTATCAACGGCATTGTTAAGCAATGTGGTGTTTGGTCGCAAGAATTTTTTGGGTAACAAAAAAGCCGCAAACCACGGCAATGGTTTACGACTAGGTAACACAGATAAATATTCGTACTTAAAGATTATCACGGAAACGAGGCGTCCGCAATGACTGAAACAGAATTTGAACGACAGGTGTTGCCAGATCGTGTTTACACGTTTGGAGCCTTTAGCTTCACCGGCCAGCAATTACTCGATAACGAAGTCAATATGATGGATGTGATTGCGGCCTATGGTGACACGGTGGCAGTTGACCTGGTTGACCGGATTAATGACGAAGGAAAGGCGTTCTTCATGATCGCTACGGAGGGATAATTATGAACAATCAGCTATCTAACGTACCGATGAAGCAGTTAGTTGCTCAAGACAAGGTACAAGAAATGTTTCACAGAGCTTTAGGAAAAAAGGCAACGCAATTTGCTACTTCTTTAATTAACATTACTAATTCTAATCAGTCATTGGCCAAGGTCGATCAAATGTCAGTCATCAATTCAGCCATGGTTGCTGCAACATTAGACTTGCCAATCGATCAGAATCTCGGATATGTATATTTGGTTCCTTATGGTGGGCACGCCCAACCACAAATTGGTTACAAAGGG
Source organism: Furfurilactobacillus entadae (assembly GCF_045862745.1). Taxonomy (NCBI): domain Bacteria; kingdom Bacillati; phylum Bacillota; class Bacilli; order Lactobacillales; family Lactobacillaceae; genus Furfurilactobacillus; species Furfurilactobacillus entadae. The sequence continues at coordinate 97,405 of NZ_BQXN01000007.1, forward strand.
TACATCCAACTAGCACAGCGTTCAGGACGCTACGTTCGATTGAATGCGATTCCTGTCTATGAGGGTGAATTGATCAATTGGAACCCTCTGACGGAAGAACTTAGTTACTCACCAGTTAATGGCTCACACAAGAATGAAGATGCTATTGGGTTTGCTGGTTACTTTAAACTGAACAACGGTTTTGAAAAGTATGTTTATTGGACCCGTGAGCAAATGGAAGATCATCGTATGCAGTTCTCAAAGGCCGCTGGCGGTCAAACACCCAAGAAGGGTAGCCCGTGGGGTGACCACTACAACCAAATGGCCCGTAAAACAGTCATTAAGAGCATGTTAACAACTTGGGGACCGTTAAGCGTTGAGATGCAGACGGCGGTTACTTCTGATGAAATCACGCCAGAATCAAACACCGAGATTAAAGATGTGACGCCGGATACTGAGGAAGCAGAACTGAATGGCTTTGCAGAAGCTGGTAAAGAAGCAACGGGCAAGAGACAAGGAGATGAAAACGATGGTGGTGCCGAAGACGCAAAGCAAACTGACCTCCTCGACAATAAACCCATCACTAACCCAAGCTAATTACTACGAGCCATGGACGGACAAGGCGTGGTTGTCTCCGACGTTTTTTAAGAAATTTGTTGCGTGTGAAGCGGAGGCTGTTGCAGAAATCAAAGGTGAGTACAAACCTGATTTTGGCACGGCACTTCTACAAGGCAATTTTTTACACAGCTATTTCGAATCAGTTCAGGCACATCGAGCTTTTATTGAAGCAAACAAAAAGAAGCTCATGACACAAAAGGGTGAGTTACGGGCCGATTTCACGTTAGTTGAAGGCATGATTACCAAGTTAGAGCATGACGACGTGTTTAACGGGCTGTATCAGGGTGAAAAGGAAGTTGTTGTGACCGGGGATGTGTTTGGCACTCCTTGGAAGGGGAAGATTGATTGTCTGAACCTTGATCAAAACTATTTCGTTGATCTAAAAACGACCCGAGACATTCACAAGAACTACGGAACCTACAGGAACCCGCACAATTTCATTGATGAGTACAACTACTCATTACAGCTGGGGGTTTATGAATTACTGCTAGAAGAACAGTACGGACGAAAGTTCACGCCGTATATTGTGGCTATCTCGAAAGAGAAAACACCAGAAGCGGCATTATACAAGTTCCACGAGAACGATTTCGAAGAAGACTATGATGTCATCCGGTCTTACCAAGGCCAAGTGAATAAATTGATTGCTGGCGACGAGCGGCCCTCACGATGTGAACATTGTGATTACTGCAAGCTAACTAGTCAAATCGATGAAATTCATGACAGTCATTATTTGTAAGGGGGTGTCGGCTTGAACTACATCAATCAGATAAACACCTTTTTCAGGATTGCAGGAAGCGCAGAACTCACTGCACCTTCCAGAATGCTGTACTTTGCTTTATTGCATAAGAACAACACTTTGGGATGGATTGAGTCATTCACTTGTACTGCCGATGAAATTAAAGGGTTGTCTGGGCTATCTCAATCGGCGTTTCAGCGTAGCCGTAAACAGCTAATTGAGAAAAGCTTCTTAAAGTATAAAAGTCGTGGCTCTAGTAGAGCACCTCGCTACCAGATTATGGAACTCACTGATGAAGTAGTGTTGTCCATATTGAACAACACTCCGAACAACAAAACGGATAACACTTCGGTTAACACAACGGACAACACTTCGAACAACAAAACGGACACATTAACTAAACAAGACCAAACCAAACCAAACGGTTTTGAACTTGACGATGACGACAGTAATAAATTAAAGAATGACACGGGCGCGCGCGAAGAAACTTTCAACCAAATTGAAAAAGAGTTCGGTCGTCCTCTCAGCCCCATTGAGATGCAGACGATTGCTCGTTGGTTTGATGAGGATCACTTTAAACCTGAAATCGTTCAAGTGGCTTTGCGTGAAGCAACGCTTAACCAAGCATATAGCCTTAAATACATGGACACTGTTCTAGTTAACTGGGCCGGCAAGAATTTAACTTCGCTACCGCAGATTGAGCAGGAGCTTGAGAAAAGGCGGCAGGCAAAGGTTCCACAGACACGTAAAGCTCCGGTGACTGGGCCAACTATTCCTCTGTTCAGAGTGTCAGATCCACACTCAGCAGAGATTTAAACACGAAAGGAAAAGCAATCATGACAACTCAAGTAATCGATAAAGAATTTAGTAATTTGCCCGTCAAGGTAGGTGAATGGATCAAATTTATGGGCGGCGATGTCGCCCTTGTGGTGGGAGTTAACGAAATCTTTACCCGGTACATTTTGTTCAGCACAAAATACAACAGTATTAGTACCATTACACGCGAACACGACGGGAGCTTGGCGTCGTCAGAACCGTATCGGCTGCTTGATGTGGCTGTACAGGTTCTGGGCACGAAGCGGAGCAGTAAGAGCGAGGGATAACCATGTCACGCAACAATAATTTTATGAAACTTGTAAGAGCTCGTGAGCACACGTATGGCAGTATCTCGAATATACCTACGGATGTGCTTAAAGAAATCGCCGAGGAGCTACCGAATGACTCTGGTGACATTGATATGACGAAGCAGGAGCATTATGCCCTGACTTACATGGTCAAGCGTGGTGATTTCAGTTTTTCGGTCATGGCCGCCAATTTGGGCAGATCACAAACATGGTTAAAATCACGTTTACCAGTCATCAAGAAAGAAATTGGGCGCTGACATGATGGAAAAGATGGGACCAATGCACTTGTTCGGGCGGCTAGTAAGGACCACTAATAAGCAGCTGACAATTGAACCACTGACAGGGTTAGAGCCACATGAGCTTCGGCAACTGGGCAAAGACCAGGGCGGAAAAGTTGAGTTTTTAGTCCATGATCCACGGATGATTACTGTTGACCAACGCCGGAAAATCTATGCGTTACTACGGGATGTAGACGAGTTTCAGGGAAACTACCTACCAGAGCTTACCAAGGCTGAACGTAAAGAGGAGTTTTGTATTAGCTATGGGATTGAGCAGTTTTCATTGAGCAATTGCGGAATTGAAATCGCACAGTTGTTCATTGATTACCTGATTGGTTTCTGTTTGCAGCAAGACATTCCGTTTGCTACGCAGACCATGGACGCCATTACTGGTGACTACGCATTGAGCTACTACGGACTTAAATACCGACGGTGTGCAATTTGCCAGCGCCACGCTGATATTGCACATATTCAATCGGTCGGCATGGGTAATAACCGGCGAACGATGAGCCACGTTGGACGTTACGTTATGCCATTGTGTCGCGGCCATCACATGGAGCAACACCGGATTGGCATTACGACGTTCATGAATAAATATCAAGTAAAGGGTGTGCGAGTTGACCAAGGTATCGCGGAGATGCTTCGGCTGGGCGACTGGCATGTTAGTGAGGGAGATGAAAATAATCGAAGCGTACGGAGTTAAAAACATTGCGAGAGAACTGCTGAGAGATGGTGTTAGCAAACAGTTTGCTGAGGAAATGAAAGACGGTCAGGTTGAGCTTCGTTATCCCCTTGATGATTTTTATTATTTTGGAAATCAATTACAAGCCGCATTAGATTATCTGAATCGAATCTTTTATGTAAACGAAATTCATTTTGAACAAGTGTCTGTTATGAGCGGGTTTGGTTCCGATTTAGTTGTTACCAGTGGCAAACGGAAGCGGATCAAAACACCGATGTTAACCGAGCATACTGTACGAGAAGCATTACAGGTTAGCGGCATGCTGGACGGAAACAGCCATGTTGATTTGACGACTGACTACGATCAATTGCTAACGCAACAAGAGTTTGACGACATGGTGAGCGACTTTAAGAGCTACCTACAAAATTGCCCCATGTGTGGAAGAAAGTTAATGGATAGGTGTGGGTTTAATCTGAAAAGTAAAAAGCCCACCATTTAGGTAGGTTTCAAAGGTTATTTCAAAGTAGGTATGGATTAATTTAAAATTGCCACTCCTAAAGTAAGATATGTGGCAAATGTAATCCAAATTACGTAGGGCACTAGCAAGTATGATGCTAGTGTACTTGTCTTGTGGAAGATGTTAATGCAGGCAAAGACGACGGCAACCAGGGCGATAATAATAGCTACACCTACCCAGTAGTTACTTCCTCCGAAAAACACAATGCTCCAGATAAAATTCAGGAATAGCTGTCCGAAGAAGAGGAAAAGGTTTGTTCGTAATTCTTTGGGACTAGTGGAATGATACACAAGTAAATATCCAGCGATACCGATTAAAGCGTATAGTACTGTCCACACAGGTCCAAATACGTAAGATGGTGGGGAAAGCACGGGTAGGTTAAGTCCTTCGTACATGGCTTTGATATTGCCAGCAAAAAGGGATGATAGGATTCCAATAAACTCCACTGCTATTATCCACAACAGTAGTAGCAACCAGCTGAATCTTTTACGGGACATTCTTATGTTCATGATTAGTTAGCCTCCGATCTTTTGAATAAAAAAGGCCACATAAGTGTGGCCACAAACGTTCTTACTTCTTAGGCTCGTTAATCAAGCCGATGAAACGAAGACAATAAATGGCACTGATGCCAACCAGTATATAAATTATTCTGGAAAGCATGGCTCCTTGGCCTCCAAATATGGTAGCAACTAGATCAAAGCTAAAGGCGCCGATTAGCAACCAGTTTAAGCCACCAATAATTAACAGAACTAACGCAGTAATATCTAAAGCTTTCATAAAATCACCTCCGTTGACAAAGTGACGTAAGCTACTAATACATTTGACAAGTTCATCTTATTCAAAAGTCAATAACAATACAAAATAACTGCTTCATAAACAAAAAAAGCCGCCCTCGACGAGGACGACTGATTACTAAAACTCTGACAGGTCTAAGTATATCAGTTAAAGTGGAGGGCAACAAATTGGCAATTGATTACGACAAACTCTTTCCTGAGGTAGACAGGGATAAGACAGCAGCGCAAGTACGAACTTTCTTCGAACGGCAGTATCCTAAATTCAAACGTTATGCAGAAACTGACACAACTGCCTTAAAATCACCGATGAGTGATGGACAACCCAAGTCACCAAACTTTACTAACACAGCAGAAAACAACATTATACGCCAGCTAACCGCTGAAACCATCGTGTGTAATGTACATAAGGCCGTTGATGGATGCGACGCCATGAGCAAGAAAATTATAAAAGGATGCTACTTTCGCCATGTTAGCAACGCCAACATGCAAACGTTAATTGGCTATGAACACACTAGGTACAACGAGTTAAAGACAGAAGCACTAAATCAATTTGCGGATGCATTTGATAAGTATGACCATTTTTATGATCTACATGTTTATAAAAGCGGTAATTGAGCGGTAACTCAGCGGTAACGGTCCATTGTATTATGTTAAAGTAATCGATTGCCAAGTTGATTTCCCTTTCAAAAAAATTAAAGGTAGCCGTGATAGGACGTATGGGTGGTTCGATTCCACCACACGGTATAGGTGCAGATAGCAACACCAGCCCTGTCTGCACATGTGAACTGAATCCATGGCAGGTTCACGACCCATGCAGTATGGGTGACTACAACCCGTGTAGTATGGGTGATTACTACCGATTATCGCTTGTCGTTATAGTAGCGGAAGGGAGCTGGTGCCCTGTGCATGCCATTGTAGCTCAGATGGGAAAGCACACCACTATATGTGGT
>NZ_BQXN01000008.1:0-86833 GCF_045862745.1 Furfurilactobacillus entadae
GGCAGGTTACCCACGTGTTACTCACCCGTTCGCCACTCATCTCAATGTTTTATCAATCAAGTGCAAGCACCGTCAATCAAAAACGAAGATGCGTTCGACTTGCATGTATTAGGCACGCCGCCAGCGTTCATCCTGAGCCAGGATCAAACTCTCAAATTAATGAGTTATTTGAACTAACTCTTGTTTTTGTTACTTGGTTATAAAGTGAATTGACTTCACAATTGTATTGTTTTGAACTTTCGTTCAAAGACCCTACACATTTGATTCGTCGAAACGTTGTTCAGTTTTCAAAGATCTAACTCGTTGCCTCAAGACAACTATTTAACTATATCATTTTGTCTCAATGTCGTCAAGGAAAAGTTTTAACTTTTTTTGATAACCAATTGATTCAAAACCCCGCCGCAACGCTTCTGCGTTAGCAACGAGTAATACTATATCAATTCCAGCTAAACTGGTCAACCCTATTTTGCAAAAAAGTTCAAAATAACGGTTTAATCTAGCAATGGTGCTGAATCAAATTTCACATCCGTGAACAATTCATGCAGTTCATTACCCTGCACAAACGCCATTTGATGGGCTTCTGCACGCTTTTGCAGTGCTTCATCCACCAGTAAGTGATCGAACACAAAAAGCGACACATTATCCGTGCAAATTTGGCAAGATGTCAGCTCGCTTAATCGCAGCCCCTCTAAATCTAAATCTAGTTGGCCCTTTAATTGATCCAAAATACTGGCTAACGCCGTCTTTCCTTCTTCAACACCAGTTGAAAAGAACCCATACATCTGTTCTTTATCACCCTTTGTGACCAAAAAACTTGGCACATTATCTTCAATCGTTAAAATTGTTCCGGCTACTTGCTTCATAACTTACACGAGCTCCTCTTCTACCGTATCGTTAAAAACCGCTGCCGCGCCTCTGCTAACCACGCGGGCATTTGTTCTTCAATTGGCGTAAAGCCAGTTCGAACGTGACGTGTTGTCCAGTACCGTTTATGTTGTTGCCGCGGATTGATCCCAGGGGTTCGTTCCTGGGCGTCCTCCTCTAAACAACGAATGGACAAACTAATTTTCCCTGAATATTCATCAATATCCAGTACTTTTACCGTCACGGACTCCCCCACCTTTAGAAATGCCCGCATATCACTAACAAACCCCACGTGCATTTCCGAAATGTGAATCAGTCCCTGATGATCTTCATCCAGATTAACAAAGGCACCGTACGGTTGAATCCCCGTTACCGTGCCTTTAACAATCTGACCAATTCGATACTCCATCTCACCGGTCTCCTTAACTAGTCGCTAACTGAAACACTGTTAATGAGAATTGGCACATCTGGACGGTCTTCATAATTTGTTGAAACGGCCCCCATTGCATCCACAACGTCCATTCCTTTGATCACCTGACCAAAGACCGTGTGGTGGCCATCAAGCCATGGTGTGCCCCCTTGCTTATACTGGTTAACAACAGCGTCATCAACACCCATTCCGCTTAATTGTTGCAGCATGTCAGCCGGCACCCGTTTTGCTTGAACAATGAAGAACTGACTTCCATTTGTGTTAGGGCCGGCATTTGCCATGGACAATGCGCCACGGAAGTTAAACAGTTGATCAGAAAATTCGTCTTCAAATGATTGACCATAGATACTTTCACCACCAGCACCCGTTCCAGTAGGATCGCCCCCCTGAATCATAAAGTCACTAATGACACGGTGAAAACTCACACCATCGTAATAACCGTTCTTTGCTAACCCAACGAAGTTTGCAACGGTCTTAGGGGCCTGTTCATCAAATAATTGAACGGTAACATCCCCCATTGTTGTGTGCAGTGTTACTTGTGGGCCTTTTGCTGCCTCGAGTTCAAGTTGTGGATACATATTATTGTCCGCCTTCCATTCATCTATATTAGTTTGGATTCATATCGTCAGCCACGGAATCATCCGAAGCGTTTTTAATAATTTCTTTTTCATTGTAAACAACGTCACCGCCACATGCAATTAACGATTACAAATTGGTGTTAAGGTAAGAATTCTAAGTTGCAATTTCCTTAATTTTCTTATGAAACTAAGCTCACTAGTTTTGCCGCCACCGTTTTTCTGATATAGTAGGCCCATTGTCGCATTATGACAAGCCATAATGGTTGATTATTTAAAATTTTAGTTGTGAAAGGATTGCTCATGTCGACCCTCATTGATTTTGTCTTACACATTGACGCGCACCTTGTTTCCATTGTTAATACGTTTGGTAACTGGACGTACCTCATCCTCTTTGCCATTATCTTCGTGGAAACTGGTGCCGTTATTCTCCCCTTCTTACCGGGAGATTCACTGCTCTTTGCAGCCAGCGCCCTCGCTGCCAACCCTGTTTACCATTTGAACATTTGGACATTCGTGATTTTGTTCCTCATTGCCTGTATCTCTGGTGATTCACTCAACTTCTTCATTGGACAGCGCATTGGTCACGCCCTCTCGAACCACTCGATTTTCGGGAAGCTCATCAAAAAGGAGTCGTTAGAACGCTCCGAAGCCTTCTTTAATGCGCACGGTGCCATGGCGATCATCCTGGCCCGGTTTATGCCGATCATCCGGACGTTTGCACCGTTTGTCGCTGGCGGTAGTAACATGCCTTACCGTCGTTTCATTCGGTTCTCACTAACCGGTTGTGTCGCGTGGGTGGCTTTATGTTCTGCCGGGGGCTTCTTCTTCGGTAACATCCCGTTTGTAAAGGCGCACTTTTCAGCCGTTGTTTTGGGAATTATCGTTATTTCATTAATTCCTGCTGTCGTCGGTTACATCCGCGGCAGAATGAATCGCGCTTAATTAATAACAAAAAAGACCGGTCATGGTCGTCTAGTGGTTATTCACTAAACGACCATGACCGGTCTTTTTATTATCGCAAGCTCCGCCGACTAACCAGATAGCCAGCAATAAGCCAGCCTTCTAGTAAGACAAAGAATAGTGCAAAGCAAGCGAGAAAGAACGACTCTGGTAGTGCATTGATGATCGGATCATAACGTGGATCAAACAGCCAATCGTTATTTCGAAACAAGAGATGATGAAACGTAATAAAAAATTGGTCGAAATTAACGGCCATTAACGCCGCAACAACGGGTGGAAGGGGTAACGCAATCTGCATGGGTAACAACAATTGCCATAGCCGCTCCTCATGCCATAGCCACCACAGCCCCCACCCTACGATGGGCAGTGTCACCAAGCACACCAGATTGTTTAGCAAGAGTAACTGCTTTACATCTGCAAAGTGTTTAAGGGCCCCTACGGAATCCACAAAGTTCGGGAGTCTTAGTTGGGTCACCCACGGCCAGTTAAGGTAGTGCAGGAGTTGCATGTAGTTATGCATCATTTGTGCCCGTGTCAATCCCACCTGTTGCAAAACATCCGTATTGCTTAATGTGACGCGGTACACCCACACCGCGTGAACCGTCAGTGTAATTGCACTAGTCAAAATGAACAGCCAGCCACATAAGTAGCGAAACCAATGTCCTAATCGCTGCCACACCTGGCTCACAGTTGCCACTCCGTTAGGTCGTTAACAATGTGGGTCGGCTCAATTTGAAACGTTTTGATCTGTGCCACCGTGGACAATCCGGTCAACGTGAGCAGCGAATCCATCCCGGCGTTATTAGCCGCCTGGATGTCAGTCCGCAAATTATCACCAATCATGAGGACGGCCTCTTTTGAAAGTCCAATCCGTGCTAACGCTTCATTCATGATGATCGTTGACGGCTTGCCAATCGTAATTGGAGTGACATCCGTCGCATACCGAACAAAGTCCACCACCGCACCAGCGCCTGGTAACATCCCCCGCTGATTGGGAATGTTTGTGTCCAAATTCGTCCCGATAAACGTGGCCCCGTTCTGAATGGCCAAAACCGCCTGCACAAACTTTTCATAGGTGACATCGCGGTCTAACCCCACAACAACAAACGTGGGCTGTTCGGCAGCCGTCGCCACCAGTGTAAACCCGCGGCTCGTCAGCGCGTCACGCAACCCCTGTTCGCCAATCACATAAGCAGTCAACGCCTGACCGTCTGCTTTGCGCACCAGGTAGTCAGCTGTCGCCATTGCCGTCGTATACACATGCGCAGCCGTCGTCTCAATGTGATGATTGCGTCGCAAGTTTTCCGCGACCGCTTCGGGACTTCTGGTGGAGTTGTTCGTCACAAAGAGGTAGGGGCGCCCACTTTCAATTAACCGGCTCATAAACGTTTGCGCCGTTGGTATTGCTGTTGTGCCCTGATAAATGGTGCCATCGAGGTCAATAAAGTACCCTGAATACGTGCTCATTAGTTCTTATTCTCCTGCGGCTTTGCTGGTTGGTTCGCGTGGTCACCTTTTTGGCGAATCGTAAAGTGCCGCCGCCCTGGTTTCCGGTTATTTGAGGACGTTGCTTGTTGCCCCGTCCCGGCCGTCGGTGTGAGCGCCTTTGTTACGACCCGTTCTTCCACATGGGCCTGTTGTTTCCGACCACCACGACTACCATTGGCGCCACGACTCTTTTGGCGCGTCTTAAACTGATGTTTCTCAGGTTGTTCCTGGCCTTTTGCTCGCTGATACTGGGCGGCCTTTTGCTTCGGTGCCGCCTTTTTATTACCAGTTGTCTTTGATTGTGTTGACGTTCGTGGTGCTTTCGCCTCAGCCTTAGGCCGCTGTTTCTGTTCATTGGCCGCGCCATGACGCCCATTGCGGCGGCGCCGTGACCGTTTATGCTCAGCTTTTTGTGGCCGATCTTGTTGCTCAATTTCAACATCCAAGTTATGCAGAACAAAGTAGGCACAACCAAAATTACAGTATTCGTACAGATAATCTTGAATTCCTGTCACCGTCTGGCTAACCGGAACGTTTTCCTTATCGGCAACATAAAAACCCTTCAACCGTAGTTGGTCAAAGCCCCAGTCACCCACAATGAAATCATACTTACTGAGCACGGTACTGTACCGCTCAGCAAATTTATGGACATCAAAGGCGTCGTGAAAGTTGGTCACCAGTTCATATGGATGACCGTTAATAAAAAATTGTTCTTCATTTTCCCGGACGACGGTAAAAACGGCCGCCCGTTTTTCAGCTGCTTCCTGTGCTAACTGCTGAATGTGTTCGCGATCGATGTGAATCACACTCCCCTTTTTAAGCGTTCTTAATTAATGACGTTTTTGAAAATCAACGGCCTTACCCGTGATCATTTGTTCAATTTCAGCAAATGAAAACGGTTGACCAAACGGAACCGTGTGGTCAAGATAGGCCACCTCAGGCGTATCCACACCCACGTTAATGTTTTCCTTAGCTGGCATCGCGTAATGATGGATGTGCCCATGAAGATTGATCACATTGCCAACGATTCCTAATGAAAACGGGTAGTGGGTTAAATAATACTGCCGGTGATCATACTTCAAGTACACACCGACATCCTGAAAACTAAACTTCGGTTCCCCATCTGCCATCAGCTCGTTATGAGCTGCTAGGTACTTAAACAGCGCGCGGTTGTCATGGTTTCCCTTGATAAGAACCAGGTGCCCATGCAACCGGTGCAAGATGTCATTCACCGCGGCCATGGAAAGACTAGCCGGTCGCGTGAAGTACATTGCAATGTCGCCAAGGTGGTACACCGTATCGGCATCCGTTACCACTGCGTTCCAATGTTCAATGATGGTTTCGTTCATGTCGTCAACCGTTAAAAACGGTCGGGGCGCAAACTCGTTATAGCCCAATAACTGTTCATGAAAAAAATGTGTATCCGACGTAAAGTAACGCACCTGTTCGACCTCCCGTTGATTCGTTTCCTTATTGTACCACAATCATTAATCTTCACGGTGACGGCGCACCCCAATGTAAAAGCGGTGACAGGCCCATTGCCCATCACCGCTTTTACTTAATCTTGATTAATCTCACCAACCTGTTGTGCTGCTCGGTTAGTCGTTATTGTTTTAATAACAAATAATGCAATGAACCACGCCACCGCACCAAGAAGTGCAATCAACGTTTCAAGCTTCATGGTCATCACCACCGCAACAAAAGCCAAGAATGCAATCACGAAATAGTCAGACCACGGCATGAACGGCGCCGCAAAGTCACCAAATGGTAATTGCTTTGCCTTTAATTGACGCCGATACCGCAAGTGCGCTACCGCGATCAATCCCCAAATGAGTAAGAAACACGTGGTCGCAATGCTTGAAATAAACGTGAACACCCCAGCGGGAAAGAGGTAGTTCAACACAACCGCCACCGCGATAATGGCCGTTGAAAACCGGAGTGCGTTGGCTGGCACTTGGTGCTTCGATAACCGACTCATCCGTTTAGCAAAGTGGCTTTTCCCACCGTACGTCAAGGAATACAGCATCCGCCCGGTCGTAAACAGTGAACTATTACAAGCTGATGCCGCCGCTGTCAGAACCACAAAGTTAATGATTCCGGCCGCCGCCTTGATGCCCACGTTTTCAAACACTTGCACAAACGGACTGCTATCTGGCGATACCGCTGACCATGGATAAATACTCATGATCACTAACAGTGAGCCAACATAGAATAAAATGATCCGCATTGGAATTTCATTAATGGCCTTTGGAATCACGTGCCGTGGATCTGCTGTCTCTGACGCGGTCATCCCAACCATTTCAATGCCGACAAACGCAAAGACCACCATTTGAAACGACAGCATGAACCCCTTCGCACCCTTTGCAAAGAACCCACCGTCCCGAACCAGGTTTCCAAATGAAGCGTGACCAGCTGGTGTCTTGACGGCAAGCAGCACCATCACGACCCCAACCACAATTAGGGCAATGATTGCCACAATTTTAATAATTGCAAACCAAAATTCTGCCTCACCAAACGCTTTGACCGTAATTAAGTTTAGCAATAACAGGAGCACTAAGATGATAAACCCTGGAATCCACTGGGGGATCGTCGGGAACCAAAAGCGGACGTACAGCCCAGCGGCCGTGATTTCGGCCATGGCAATGGTGATCCACGAGATCCAGTACGTCCAGCCCACTACAAAGCTGGTCCGTTCACCAAGGTACCGTTTAATGAAATCAATGAATGAGTGCTGCGTCAAATCTGACATCAGCAGTTCCCCCAGTGAGCGCATCAACAAGAAACACATCAACCCGGTTAGCATGTATACCAGTAAGATTGCGGGACCAGCCAGGTGGATCGATTGACCAGCACCTAAAAACAGCCCGGTCCCAATCGTACCACCAATAGCAATTAGCTGAACGTGTCGACTCTTTAACGCCCGTGATAATTCCTGCTCATTTTCTTGTGTTTCTTTCATCCTGATCGCTTCTTTCTTCCCACCGTTATTATTTCGTCCGTTTAATTGATTCTAGTATACGGGGCAAGTTAACGTTGAACAAACGAAACCATTTCACGTATAAGGTGAAAGAAATTCACCTTAGACAAATCAACCATAAAAAAAGCGGGGTAACCACTGTGGTTACCCCGCTTTTAACACGTCATCAATTTATTTTTTTAACCGTTCAACGTCACGGGCAATCATTAATTCTTCATCCGTTGGCACTAACAGAACCTTTACAGATGAATCATCAGCTGAAATGATGGTCTCTTTACCACGAACATCGTTTCGTTCTGCGTCAATTTTGACCCCCATGTAGCCAAAGGCGTCGGCAATTGCTTCACGCATTTCCTTCGCATTTTCACCAATTCCGGCCGTGAAGACCATGGCATCCACACCGCCCATTTCAGCAATGTATGACCCCACGTATTTCACGATCCGGTTAACAAAAATCTTCATGGCTAATTCTGCCCGGTGTTCGTCACTGTTTTCCAGATCACGCATATCACCAGAAATCCCAGAAATCCCGAGTAACCCAGACTTTTTGTTCAAGATATCAATCATGGCCTCTGGATTCGTCAGCCCCAACTTTTGTTGAAGGAACGTCACTAACGATGGGTCAATGTCACCGGAACGGGTAGCCATTGTGATCCCAGCCAGTGGCGTAAAGCCCATTGAGGTATCAATTGAGTGGCCATTTTGAATGGCTGCTAATGAAGCACCCGCACCCAAGTGCAGCGTAATTACCTTCAGGTCAGCTAATGGTTTGCCAAGCATTTCAGCAGCGCGCGCGGAAACATACCGGTGACTCGTTCCGTGGGCACCGTAACGCCGGGCGCCATACTTTTCGTAATATTCGTAAGGGATGGAGTACAGGTAGTTTTCTTCAGGCATTGTTGCATGGAACGATGTGTCAAACACAGCAACCGCCGTTGCATCAGGCAACACTTCCCGGAATGCCCGGATCCCCGTTGCATTCGCTGGGTTGTGCAATGGTGCATATTCAGCCAATGAGTCAATCTTAGCTAACACATCGTCATCAATGACCACAGAATCCTTGAAGAATTCACCACCAGCAACCACCCGGTGCCCAACACCGGTAATCTCGTCAAAGCTATCGATGATCTTCAAATCAATCAATTCTTTAAGTAAAACACTAATGGCTACTTTGTGATCCTTGAATGGTTGTTCCAGCTTAAAGTGTTCACCATCGCCGTAAGAAATGGTGAAGGAACCTTCTGCCAACCCGATCCGGTCAACAAGCCCCTTTGCGATAACCGTTTCAGCTGGCATATCGAATAATTGGAACTTTAATGTGGAACTCCCTGCGTTAACTGCGATTGTCTTTGCCATGTTTACACTCCTTTAGTTGTCTGCCTGATCTCAATAACGAACGTTAACCATTTGCAACGACCCATGCATCGATTTGTTGCATGAATTGTTGAACTGCATCTGGTTGCTTAAATGATGGAAATTCACCCAGAAGGACTTGCCCAGCTTGTTTAGCCGTGCCACCCTTCTTTTGTAACAGTAAAATTGCCTTTTGCGCAGACTTATTCATAAACAACTCACCCGGTAAGTTTAATAACCCTTGTAAATGAGCGTGTTCTTGAATCCACGCGACCAGCCCCTTTGCCTCACTCGATGTGAAGAGGTCACTTGGAACCAGGAAGATTCCCCAGCCACCAGGTTTCAGCTGGTGCACGGCCTGTTCAAGTAACAAGTGATGAACATATGAGTGGCCCGTTTTGGCGGCCGTTTCAAACGCCTTTGCGTGTTCATCCAACGGATAATACCCAACTGGTAAGTCGCTGACCACAAGATCCACAGCTGGCATCATCAACGGATCCAACGCATCCTGATGAAACAGTTCCAGATCATGGCGTTGAAGGGCACCATCAATGTTGGCCGCTGCCAGCATTGAATCATCATTATCCACACCAAACCCGTGAATCGTCACCGCTGAATCCGTCATTAACTGGTTCATCACCGTCGTCAATAAGTTCCCAGTTCCCACCGCGAGATCAAGCACCGTTAAGGCTTGTTGTGGGAGTAACCGACTGGCTAAATAGGCAACCAAAAAGCCAATCGCGTCTGGCGTCAATTGATGATTTGCGTCAATAGCGTCTGTTTCAACATCCTTCAACAAAACGAGTTGAAGCGCCTGCCGAATCTCCTCTGGCGTTAACTGATCAAGTGAAATCTTTGCGTATAAATCACGCAATGTTGCCGCCGCCTCAGCCGTTGGACGGCCTTCTTCGATGCGAACCGTTCCGCCATCGATCAGGTCATCACCAACTTCGATGAACGCATCCAAATAACTTGTCTCGAGCTGTTCTTGTAATAGTGAAATTGCTTGATTAAGCGTCTCGTAGAGCGCCTGTACGTCTTCTTGTGCCAGCCCACTTCACCTCTTTGATCGTTTACTCTTAGTTTACATCGTCATAAAAACCGGTGTCCTTATTAAGGATACCGATTCGACGCACTTATTTCAACCGTTGATTACGCTCCCAAACGTGGCGCGACGCGGTTTGACCAGACCGTAAATGAATGGAAATTTGTGAATCATTTAACGTTGCTTCCCCGGTTTGAAATGTAAACTGACTTTTCATCGGATTTTTAAGATGTTCGATTGCCGTTTGTTTTGTGATTGTTTGAATTTGCCAGTAGTCCCGCTCACTTCGTAACGCCCGAACCCCGGCCTCGTTTGCCGCAACATGACCTAACATAATTCCGGTCACTAATAGCAACAGAAAAATTGTTGTGGGTAACATGAAGCCCCTCCGATAGATCATGTAGCACCTCCTAACTCAGCCGTTGGTAGCCACACCATCCGCCGAGCCGTTTGCTGATTTAACCACGTCACCGTGAGCGTCAAGCAATGGGCACTATAGGAAAAATGAACCGTTGAAACACGCTCAACTAAAGGCATGTAACCGCCCTGACTCGTCGTCAGCACTAGCTGATGGTGCGTTAAACGAACCCAGTACTGGCTTGGCTTAACCGCCGTGGCTGCAACCCCAGTAAGTTGGATTGCGGTCGCCGTACCGTTTACATAACGCATGTGTTGGCGGTCATCACTCAAATGAATCATCGCATTATCTAATTGCGTTTGGTTAAGTAACCGTGGCTCTAATTGGCGGCGCAGTTGTTGCACCACAAGGCCAATGGTAAAGAGGATCATTAACCCGATCATCAGTGCCCAGACCGTTTCAACTAAGGTGAAACTTGCTCGCGGCCTAGTCACGCCCATCAACCATGGCCCCTAAAACACGACAACTTGCTTCGTAATCCTGCTGTGCCTGGTGCACGTGTCCTCGTTCAATCGTTAACCGGGCACTCATCGACTGGTTTGTCTCCGCAACAAAGAGACAGGTCCCGCTTGCAAGTGTTAACGCAAGAATAGCTTCCATTAAAACAAATCCTGACCGCTCACATTTTTTCCTCCGTAACATGAACAACCCCCCAGCCTAATTGTGGTTTGATGTGGTAACTAACGCCGCGTGTTGTAACAAAGGCAATGTCTTTTGGCGCTGTCATGGCCTGTGCCATCAAGTTGATCCGCCCAACCATGAGGCAACCGTAAACTTTTTGGCATCGCCAACCGGACCGTGTGATGGGAATCAAATTCTTGATAAACAACACCTGCATCCGTAAAGCTCACCTTCACCAAGAAATTTGATTGCGCCGCATGAGCCCGCCCCTGTTCAATGAGCGCCACCGTTGTTGTTAAAAATTGCCGTTCCGTTTGAATCTGCCGCGTTTGGGCAAACGCCTGGGTGCCCCATAGTATCATTAATGTGGTCACAGCTAACACCACCACCATTTCAATCAGCGTAAACCCCGCTCTATTTTTTGGTCGCAACATTATCCGTGATTTCAATACCGGCATCCTTTGCCTTATCAATCTGTTTGCCCGTTAAGTATTTATCCGCCGCTAATTCATCAAACGTCACCGCCTGAGTTCCGTGATCATTCTGGTATAAATCGACCTGGGTCTGCACCACCTGAGTTAAGGCATCCTGGTGGGTTTTCGTGGCGTTTTTACGCGCTGCCGTGATGTTTGGCAAAATAATCAAAATCAATAACGAAATAATGAACAACACCACCGCCATTTCGATTAGCGTAAAGCCGGTGCGTTGTCCCCGTTTTGCCGGCGTCCGTCGCGTCATGATAATCCTCCAATCGCCTGATACATCGGTAACAGTAAACTCAGGTAAAGACCAATGATTCCTGCCCCAATCACTCCAAACAAGAGGGGCTGAACCAAGCCAATGAGGCTTTCGATCCGCGTAAACAACCGTTGATACGTTAGTTGGGCGTCCGCCCGGAGATCCTTAGCAAGCTGTTGGGTTGTTAACCCCTTGCTGAAAAACATGCTAAACGTTGTCGGCAAAAATGCGTACCGATCGACGAATTGCGCGATGGTCGCCCCCTTTTTCAAATGAACATCAAGTTCGTCCGCTAACTGCCGTAACACAGAGCGTGGCTGATACGTTTTGAGTAAACGAAGCACGTCATGCGATTGCAATCCACTTGCAAGTAGCAAGCCCAGATTAAGTGCCAGATAATAGTGCCAATACAACCTCAACAAGCCGCCAAGAATCGGAAAGTGACAACCAATGACGACCCGCTCTAAGCGTGGGTGCCGCCACAAGCGCCAAATGCCAATAAGGATAACAATCATCATCAAACAACCACCGCCTACCCAAACAAGTGACCAGGGGCCCGTTAACGACGACCGGTGTGGCACTAGCTCGCGTAACTCTGGGGCCAACACCTGTTTGACTGCAAGCATTAACAACAGCAACAATCCTAAAATCGCTAACGGATACCGGAGGACGGCCCTAACTTTTTGTTGTTGCCGATGTTTGACCGCTAAGAAATTCCCCAAGTTTGTTAAAACTAGGTCCAGCGCCCCATTTTCCTCCGCAATTTTCAACTGGTAGTAACAGTCAACGTCCACAAATGGTTGCACCGCATTTGAAAACGTCGTTCCCGCCGAAAGTGACACCTGGATGGCCGTAATCGTCACCCGTTGGCGTGGCAACATGATTCGCGCAAAATTAAGGCCCTCACGAAGCGAAAACCCAACCGCTAACACATCTGCCATCAAACTGAAAAACTGTGCGGCCGGTGCGGCGCGTAACGGTTTTACCTTAGCCGGCTCTGTATGCCGTCGCCACGGTTGCTGCCACTTTTCCATCACTAATTGCCTTGCTGAGCGCATCATGCCACCTCCAGGTCATTTGCTGAGTGAGTGAACGTTCTTGGGTCATGTCATTAAATAAATCGGTGGGCTCCAACCAGTCGTATAGCACCACCGGATGAGTCGTCCCCGGTAACAAGCGTTGGTAACAGACTCCCGTAATGACTTGTTGCAAGTCTGCTAAAGAAATGCCGAGTTGATGCAACCGTGGTAACACACCGTGCGCACTTTGCGCGTGAACCGTTGAAAGGACGACGTGTCCACTAAGTGCCGCTTGAACCGCGATTTTTGCCGTTTGTTCATCACGAATTTCGCCGATCACAAACACATCCGGGCGGTGACGGAGTGCGAGTTTTAGCAGGGATTCATAGTCCATTCCGGCGGGCTTATTGACCTGAAGCTGAATGAATCGTGGCTCACTAATCTCAACTGGGTCCTCAATCGTTAACACAACGGCCTGATCAGCCAACTGCTGTGCTAGTTGGTAAATGGTCGTCGTTTTCCCGGAACCCGTTGGTCCACTGAGAATAAACAACCCCCGTTGTTGCGCCAAATGACTAAGTGCCGCCCACTGAGGCCCTTGATGCACGGTTTGTGTCACTGCTTCCAGTGGATAAATAATCCGAATCACCATTGATTCATGATCCTGAAAATCCCCAACTGTCGATAACCGCAAGTGCACGGTTTGCTTTGCTACCGTCATGGATAACGCCCCCAATTGCGGTCGCCTGTGATCACTAATTGACATGTTCGCTTGATACTTAACGTATGCCATTAGCTGTTCAGCCTGACTGGCCGATAGGTTCATTAACTTTTCGACCCCTGCAACCGTGTGAATAATAATTTCGTAACCCGTTACCTTTGGAAACAGATAGATATCGTTGGCTGTCTTTGCCATGGCCCAGATCAACACCTTGATTAATCGTTCAGCAGGTTGCATCTCTTCCTCACTCCCCTCTATACCGACAACATACGCAAGCACCCGCCATTTATTCGTCATCGTTTCAAAAAATTTGACGGTCAACGTAAAAAAAGACGCTGACTCATTTGAGTCAACGTCTTTCATCGTTACGATAACTAGTCTTCAGCAACTTCTGTTACTTCAGCTGCTTCGTAAACATCCGAAACATCATCGTTATCGTTTAATTCATCAATTAAGTTAATGTATTGCTTAGCCTTATCGGCAGGAACCGCCGTCACGTTTTCAGGAATCATTGTGATTTCTGCAGTGTCTAAAGCAAAGCCTTGTTCTTGCAACGCGTCACGGACAGCAGCCAGTTGACTTGGATCCGTGTAAATTTCAAATGCGTCTTCAGTGGTTGTCATGTCGTCAGCACCAGCATCCAGAGCACTCATTAACATGGTGTCTTCGTCAGCGTCAATCCCATCACGTAAAATGACAATGAACCCGCGACGGTTAAACATGTAAGCCACTGAACCTGAAGCACCTAAGGCACCACCATGGTGAGTGAAAGCGGACCGAATTGCTGAAGCCGTCCGGTTTTTGTTATCCGTCAACGTAGCAACCATCACAGCAGTCCCACCAGGGCCGTAACCCTCGTAAGTGATTTCTTCGAACTTTTGACCACCAGCACCAGTTGCTTTATCCAACGCACGTTTAACAACGTCCTTTGGCATGTTAGCAGCCTTAGCTTTATCCATGACTAACCGTAATTGAGCGTTGCCATCAGGGTCGGCACCACCAGCTTTTGCGGCTTGGTATAAGTCACGTGAGATTTTTTGGAAAATTTTTCCACGCTTAGCATCCTGAGCATTCTTCCGCCCTTGGATGTTATGCCATTTTGAATGTCCTGACATAATCGGCAACTCCTTTATTAGTTGGTTTAATGTGTGTATAAAACACCGAATAATAATATACCACTGGAACGACGCGAGTTCAATCGCTTTCAACGATTGTCACCTAATAATCAGTCATTCATTGATCATTGTGGCAAATCTAAAAGACGTTTACAAACGGATGCGTGATTACCCACACACCGTTATGACGAACGGCTATCATAGCAGCATTTTAGCAATCATCGCGGTACTACCATTTTCATAAATTTCGTGGCATCAAAAAAACGAGTTTGAAAATAACTTACCATTTTCAAACTCGTTTTTGTTCGTTAAAAATTACTTTGTCGAATTCCGCTTTTTTAAGCCGTATGGCAGAACAACAGTCCGTTCGCCAATGTCTTCACCATTCATTAACTTTGTTAATAACCGCATGGACACCGCACCAATATCATACAGTGGTTGCGTAATGGAACTCATCCGCGGACGCGTGATTTCCGTAAAGCGGGTATCGTTACTGGTAATAATTTCAAAGTCTTCCGGAACCCGAATCCCGGCGTCTGTCAATCCGTTTAAGACCCCTGCGGCCAGTTCATCGTCACCCACAAAGGCTGCCGTGGCGTTAACATCTTGCAACGCTTTTGCCAACCCAAACCCAGCTTTGTATGAATAGCCCGTTTGGAATACAAGGCCTTCATCATAGTTGATCCGTGCGCCGCTTAGGGCCTGCTTGTACCCCTTCAACCGGTAATCTCGGTTGATGCTATCATCCATTGAACCAGTGACAAAAGCAATGCGCTTGTTGCCCCGGTCAATTAATTTTGTCACGGCCTGTGTTACGGCAGCAACGTAATCAATGTTAACGGATGGGGCCTGGTGCTCAGGATCCACTGATCCAGCCAAAACGATCGGTGCGTTGGACCGCTTAAAGGCAGCTCGTAGGTCATCACTAATCTGGTTCCCCATGTAAATGATGCCGTCCACTTGCTTCGCCATCAGGTTATCGATCACTTGTAGTTCTTTATCATGATTTTCATCAGAAGAAGCCAAAATGATGTTGTACTTGTACATCAAGGCAACGTCATCGATTCCCCGTGCCAGTTCAGAAAAGTACGAGTTTGTTAAATCAGGAATGATAACCCCGATTGTTGTCGTCTTTTTGGAGGCTAATCCACGGGCAACGGCATTTGGCCGGTAGTCCAATTGATCAATTACATCCAGCACTTTTTGCCGTGTTGCTGGCTTCACGTTTGGGTTACCATTCACGACACGCGAAACGGTGGCCATTGAAACAGCTGCTTCACGAGCAACATCATAGATTGTTACAGTTTGCTTATCCATTGTTACATCCTTTCATTCTTGATTTAATTTGTTTTCATTTATTTTCATAGCTTAACTAATATAACAAAGCAGATACATGAAAGCAATCATGAAACCGCTTACTCCAAATATAAATCAAACAACTGCCGGGTGCAAGCCATGCGACGCCATTGTGCTATACTAGGGACAACATTGAATGATTTAGATGTTTGAGTTTCACAATAATTGAAAATGAGGCGATGTTATGGCAGATTACACACAATTAGCACAAGTTCAACAATGGGTGGCCGACCAGGGCGTGGACGTTGCGTACTTTAGCAATTTCCAAACCATTCAATACTTGACCGGGTTCGGTTCCGATCCCATTGAACGTGTTCTTGCCCTCTTTGTATTTCCAGATCAAGATCCGTTCCTATTTTGTCCGGCACTAGAGGTCGAGGCCGTTAAGGACACTGGGTGGCCTTATGGCGCTTACGGGTATCTTGATCATGAAAACGCCTTTGCAATGATTGCGGACCAAATCAAAAACCGCGTGGCGAACCCGAAAAAGTGGGCCATTGAAATGGGCAACCTAACGATTGACCGCTTCAACGCCATGCACGAACAGTTCCCGAATGCGCTATTTGAAACAGACGCAACGGATTACCTTGCTTCATTACGGGTCATCAAGACACCACATGAAATTGACCTCTTAAACGCCGCCGGTGCCGAAGCCGACTATGCGTTTGAAATCGGCTTCAAGGCCGTTGCTGCTGGCGTACCTGAACAACGGGTCGCCGCAGAATTGCAATATGCCTTAATGAAGCGTGGTGTCATGAACATGAGCTTTGAAACATTGATTCAAGCTGGCGCTCATGCTGCCGAACCTCATGGTGCAACCAGTGACCTCAAGATTCAAAATAATGAATTGGTGCTGTTTGATTTAGGGACCGTTCATGATGGTTACATTTCTGATGCCTCTCGGACCGTTGCCGTTGGGACCCTGACTGATAAACAAGCTGACATTTACAAAGTCTGTTTAGAAGCGCAGCTGGCCGCAATGGAGGCTGCCCGCCCTGGCATCACGGCAGCTGACCTTGATAAGGTTGCTCGTGACATCATCACCAAGGCCGGCTACGGCGAATACTTCATTCACCGGCTCGGCCATGGGATGGGGCAATCTGAACACGAATTCCCAAGTATCATGGAAGGTAATGATATGGTTCTAAAGGAAGGCATGTGCTTCTCCATTGAACCCGGGATCTACATTCCAAACGTTGCTGGTGTTCGGATCGAAGACTGTGTTCACATTACTGCTGATGGCTGTGCACCATTTACCCACACCAGCAAAGATTTAACGTACGTGGGTTAACGCTACCCTCACCTAATCATTAAAAAGTAAGCGACCACCACGGAAATTAATTTCTGCGGTGGTTTTTTATGTACCTAATTTTAGTTTAGCTAAAACGTTTTACGTAAAGCCCTTGCGCGAATTCACCCAATCATTTAACCTATGGACTATGTGTTTGCTGATAAAGGGTTCATTAAATAAAGGGGTTAGTCATCATGAAAATTACAAAAAAAGTCTGGTTTGATTCACTTGGGGTGGGATTCTTCACAATCATCTACAGCCTCATCATGACCGGCTTCTCACTCTGGATGGGCGCTGCAGCCTTTGTGGCGGTCTCCTACTTCTTCGGCGCCGGCTTTCCAAAAAACAAGGTGTGGAACATCTTACTGAGCTTTGCATTAGGAATCTTCTGGGGGCTCATTGCGTTTGCGCTTCTCCACGTCCCGGTGACATCCGGTCTGCTTGGTTCCTCAATTATGTTTGGTGTGCTTACGTTCGTTGTATTGTTCCTTCAAGGAACCATCATGCCCTTCACCCTCGTGCCTGCATGGTTAATTGCATGGGGAACGACAATGCTGATCATTACAAACGTTGCCGTTCACAACTGGCCACTGTTTGCCATTGAACTGTTTACCGCCATGTTCTTGGGCATTTTTGTTATCGGGTACGCCTCCGATTACTTTAACAAACTAATGTTCCACTTCTTCCCTGAAAAGGACGCCACTAATCAGGCCGCTAAAACGGCTAAACGTCAGCCTGATCAAGATATTGACTAACAAAAAAAACGTCTGTGACATCGTCACGGACGTTTTTTTTGATGCTGCCATCATTGAGTTACTTGGCAGACTTATCGTCAGCCGGTGTTTCATCAGTTGGTGCTGAACTGTCATCAGCCGCTTTATCTGAAGCCTTTGAATCGTCTTCTGGTGCGGTGACCATGTCATCCACATTAATGACAATATCTTCGTCGTCATCGTCAAGATCAACGCCGTTTAATTCCTCACGTAATGAAGCTGTCTCGTCGTCGAAATCTTCTTGCTGTTGGTGTAACCGACCACGTAAAGAAGCACTCCGTTCCCCCACTGTTGAAGCGAAGTCACGGGCAGAATCAGATGCTGATTCTGAATAGTCCTGGAATGAATCCTTCGCGTCATCAATGGCGTCTGCTGCGTAAAACGCGTAATCAATCGCGCGGTCACGAAGCTTATGGTATTCCGTATCCGCTGTGTCACGTAATGCATCCCGTTGTTCTTCCGTTAACGCACGGTAAGCTGCGTATGCGGCCGCACCACCTAATAACGCACCAATCCAAAAACCTTTAGCCATCTTCATTCTCCTTCTTTCTAGTCATCCGTCGTTCGTTGACGTTTCTTTTCTTGATGATTATTGTACATCTTAAATGCTGAGCTTGCTGCCCGCGCAGCCATCCCAACTTTACCAGCATTTTTCCCCGTGTCTGTCACCCGGTTTGTTAACCGGTGGGTTGCTGCGTTTAAGTCAGATACACTTTCACCAAGATCTGCCGCCGCCTGAAAAACTGGGTCAATGGTTGCGACCTTGTGGTTAACGTCATCCAATAATTCATTGGCGTTCCCCATGATGTCTTCCATTTGCTTGGACAACACGTCAACGTCGCTCGTAATCACGACCATGCTCTTGTTAATTTCACCAAACGTTTTCGTCAGCCGTAGTAAGAAAATCCAAATGATTCCCACCAATAATAAAAATGCTACGGCAGCGATGATGCCTGCAATTCCGCCAAGTGTCATAAAATTGCCTCCAGTATGAAATAAAAACCTGATGTACTTGAGTTCAGGATACCATAAAACGATCGCTGGATAAAACCGTTTCCATTTAGTAATCATGCTAATCAGTTAAACAATAAATGCCACCTGGATCAGCACTACCGTTACTGAGCCGAACGTCCCCTCGCTAACGTGGTCATTTCTTCGTCTGTTAGTGTAATGCTAGCAGCGGCCGCGTTACTAAAGAAGTGTTGAATGTTAGCCGTTCCGGGAATCGGTAAAATAACGTCAGAGCGCTGAAGCAACCACGCCAGTGCAATTTGTGCTGGGGTTGCTCGATGCGCTTGAGCAATTGAAAGCAAGGGACCATCAGCGGCCGTTAACGTCCCCGTCGCCAGCGGATACCACGGAATAAACGCCATGTGGTGGGCTTCTGCGTAATTCAAAACGTCCTCGTCACTTCGATCCGTCAGGTTATAGCGATTCTGAACGGACGCAATCGGGGTGATGGCCTGCGCCGCTTCTAGTTCCGCAACGCTTACCTGACTGAGGCCAATGTGTTTCACCTTGCCCTCACGCTTCATATCCGCCAAAACGCCCAGCTGATCAGCCAGCGGCACCGTTTTATCGATGCGGTGCAACTGAATGAGATCTAATTGGTCCACCCCTAGTGAAAATAGGTTTAATTCAACCTGTTGCCGTAAATAGGCCGGTTGACCGAGCGGTGTCCACTCGTTCGGCCCCTGTCGGGTAAAGCCAACCTTTGTGGCAATCATCTTGTGGTGCCCTTGATATGTGGATAACGCTTGCTTTAGATAGTCATTTGCAAAGAATGGACCGTAAGCATCCGCTGTATCAATGAAATTGACATCACTATTCAACACGGCATCCATCACGGCGACGGCGTTTTCAGGATCAGTACTTGGCCCCCACACACCTGGTCCGGGTAACTGCATGGTTCCATAGCCCAAGCGATTTACCGTTAGTTCTTCGTCAAACGTAAATGTTTTCGTTGTCATTTCGTGTCCTCTCGGGGAAACGTCACCGTTAGTGCTGGAACCACTTGGCCATCGCGTGTGCAAAAACGGACCTCTGTGTGGGTTGGCAGCACATCTACCAGTGCAAACGTCCCCCCTAGATCAGCATACTGACCCCGTGGCTGGCTAATGCTCCCAGGGTTCAGGAAAAGAGTCCCCGCGTTTTCAACGACGCCCAGTTCATGTGAATGGCCAAAGCAAACAAGTGTGGCCTGTTCTTGCCGAGCAGCCAATGCAAGGGCCGTTAGATCGCGTTTGATGTGATACAGGTGCCCATGCGTTAAAAAGACGCGCTGATCACCAATAGTGACTAATTCCTGATCTAAAAACGCAGGGTCAACATCCATGTTGCCACCAACGACGTGCATGGTCTGCCATAACACATCATCAGCAGCCAATTCAGAATCCCCACAATGAAACCAACCGTCGATAGTTCCGGCAAACTGCTGTTGAAGCCGCACTAAAATTTCGCGGTCGCCATGACTATCACTCACCACCAGTAATCGCATTAATCTTCACGCCACCAGGTTGGGAATTGTTCCATCAGTGAGGCAATCGCCCGGCCACGGTGACTCACCTCATTTTTTTCTGCCGTTGTTAATTCAGCAAACGTCTTTTTCTTCTCGGCCACATAAAATAATGGGTCATAACCAAAGCCATCTGTGCCATGTGGTTCACGCAAAATCAGGCCCGAAACGTCACCACTAACAACCAGGCGCTTTCCGTTGGGCTTCACAGCAACAATGGTCGTGTGAAAGTTAGCCGTTCGTTCAGCATCTGGGACGTTATCCATGGCAGCCAGCAACTTAGCATTGTTCGCTGCGTCATCATGATCGCCCGCATAACGGGCTGAGTGAATACCTGGTTGCCCATTCAAAGCATCTACTTGAAGACCTGAATCATCTGCAATAATGGGAAGTTCCACCAGCTTTGCCAATGCATCCGCCTTGATTTGGGCATTTTCTGCAAAGGAAGTCCCGTTTTCTTCTGGAACCTTAACATCTGGGAAATCTGCTAACGTTAACACCTTAATGTTTAATGGTGCCATTCGTTCTTTATATTCCGCAGCCTTACCTGCGTTGTTGGTTGCGATTACAATTGCGTCTGCCATGGTGCGCCTCCAAGAAGTTTATTTATCTACATCACTAATAATGCCCATTTTCAGTAAAAATATCAATCAATGACTGCTTGATTAACGGTCATTCCGGCTAAGCCCAACCACTGGGTGGCAATGGTCTTAAACATGTCCGGCGAGCCGGTGGTAAAGTAACGATCTGGTGTCAATTTTGTTGGCGCCGCCATGTGGTAAATATCCAGCAACGCCTTAATTTCATCAGCCGTCTCGGTGCCCGGGTCAATCAGCGTAACCCGTTCGCCCATCACGTTTTGAATGATGGGGGCCAACAGCGGGTAGTGGGTACACCCTAAAACAAGTGTATCAATGTCCGTTTGCGTCAACGGTTGGAGGGTTTGGGTAACAATCTGTTTGGCCAGTGGGCCCGTGTATTCATTACTTTCAACGAGTGACACGAACTTTGGACATGCTAAACTCGTGACCGTCATCTCGTGCACTTGCTCATGAATGGTTTTTGCATACGCGTCATTTTTGACGGTTCCCTCTGTTGCAATGACCCCGATGTGCCCATTCTTTGTCGTTCGAATGGCGGCCTTTGCACCGGGTTTAATAACACCGATAATGGGAATCGTTAACTGCGCTTGTAAGTCTGGTAATGCGGCTGCTGTTGCCGTGTTGCAAGCAATCACCAACATCTTGACTGGTTGGGCCTCAAGAAACCGCACCATTTCCCAGGTGAACTCACGCACCTGCTCTGCGGGCCGTGGTCCATACGGGAGCCGGGCCTGATCGCCAATGAAGCGAATCGTTTCGTTTGGCAGCTGGCGTAACGTTTCTTTAACGACCGTTAAACCGCCGACACCAGAATCCATAAACCCAATGGGTAATTCCGGTCGTAACCGTGACCGATCAATTTCTACCATGTCTCTGTCCCTCTGTTTCATGATTAATTGAACCTTTAGCATGACGCTTTCCACCGGACTTTTCAAGCATCAGCGATTAAAGTTCGGTGAAACATGATGATTCTCAGATGAAACTTTCTCAGGACCACGCTATAATGAGTAAAATCAAGGCAATTGGGGAGATAATCATGGATCAAGCAACCTACAACAAATTACTTACACAATCAGCGGTTTCTGCACTCGGTGCGGGCTTCATCCGCGATGAGGTGTTACCCACTATCCTGGGTGACGATCAGCTGACCATTCTGTATTGGATCGGCCGCCAGGTTGCCCGCAATAATCCGTTAGCAGATCGCGATGCCATCACACCACTCTTTGCCCAACTCGACTTTGGGACCCTGACGTTGACACATGACAGTCGCCATCAGCAACACTTTGAGTTAAGTGGTGCGCCGGTTGCCCAGCGATTAGCCGCTTTTCCGAAGGCCAGCTTTGACCTTGAGGCCGGTTTTTTAGCCCAACAAATCGAGCTGATCACTGGGGCCGCAACCGAAGGCACCGTTGACGAAGTTCACAAAGATCACGTCACCTTGCTCATTCAAACGGATCCACATGCCATCGTTGGTGATGTCGCTGCTAATGTCCCAACGTTAACGGTTACTGAGCCCAATGAACCCACCGTTGAATCATAATTAAGTGTGACTAACACGCATAACATCAAAAAACGCCTGCCGTCTCAATTGATTTTGAGACGGCAGGCGTTTTTTGATGGCCTTGACCAACCTTATTTAAACGTTGTGAGATTTTGTTGCGTTGGGGCTAACTGTTGCCAGTCTGTAGAGTAGTAACGGTCATCGATGTGATAATCCGTCGTCCCTGTCTTTGTTGATAAGAACGGACGAACACCCTTATCAACGGCAACCCAGCCACGCCACCCGAGGTGGATGGTGTCTTCCATGAAGTACGGTTGCCCGCCATCATGGCTTAAATCTAACACATTGTTAAACCCTTGGCTTGCCAGCTGGTGTTTGATCTTATTGTTCGTTTGATCAATCATCGTCTGGTTTAAGTCAGTGTAATTGGCCCATCGCTGGTTAATTGGTGGCAAAATGAACAGCACATCGGTATGTGTTTTCGCAAACTGGTTCAAAACCAATTCGAAATCACTATACTCAGGTGACTTCCGGTAATCTAAATTCCGTTGTGCCCCCTTCAAATGGGCCATATTACCCCGTAACCGCTTGTTGTAGAACGTGTTACTGATTTCAAGGTTATTACTGGTGGTGTGTGCCTTACCCAGTTTAGCGGCCGTTTTATCCAGTGCTTGGTAGCTGTCTGACTTCGGCAACTGTTTCATCCCGTCATCAATTTTAACCAAGTGCCGGCCCAAACCATAATTTGAAAACAGTTGGTCTTCATGCGTCAGGATCAACGCTTGAATGGACAACTGGAGCCGATCATAGTTTGATAACGACTGCCCCTTAGCCGTCTTTCTGAGCATCCGTGCAATTGCGTGATCAGAATGTCCAGATGGCATTTCGAGGAGCCGTTTAGCAGCGTAGCGATCCATTTCACTATCTTGGGTCTGCTGAAGCCAGTCAACCGTTTGAAGCTTGGAATAATAAAAACCAAAAGCATCTTTACGGGCACCCTTTGGAACGAACCACTGAGGTGAAACAATGAAAACCGCCTTTTTATGCTGCATTTGTGTCGCAATGGTTTGCATTGAATAATACTGAGTCAATGATTGCGTCCCCGCTGCCCCTAAAAGAAACGGCCGGTAATTACGGTCATATTTTGCTGCTAGCACAGACGGATGCAACGGATCCATCCGCGCTAATTCACTGGAACCAAAAAACGGAACGTACTCACCTTCGAGTGCCTGTTTTTTGATCTGCTGGCCCTTAAACACTTGCGGTGCAAGTGACACTGCCGCCTTCTGCTCTGTCTTTTTTGAGTTACTGGCAAAGTTAATTGGTGAAAGCAGTAACGCCACTAAGATTACAAAGGCTGCAATGACCGGGCCGATAACCAACCAGAGTCGTTTTGCAGAAGTCATCTTACCCCACTAATCCTTCCACCTTAGCCACGATCTTGTTAGGTGTGTCCCATTCCGTCCGTTCAAATTCAGAAACAGGAACGTTAACCCCCAACTGACCTTGTAATTCTAACAACAATTGAACTGATCCCATTGAGTCCAACAACCCAGCGTCAAACAGGTTGGTGTCCATTGCTTCTGAAACGTCATTCCCAGTTAAGTCGTTCAAAATTTCTAATACTGTTTCTTTAACATCCATGATAATAATCCCCTTTAATTTATCTTGTTCAGCACCATTACTGCATCACCCCGTTACGGGTGTTTGAACCATAACGTATCTAAGAACCCGGAAAAGAGTAGGAAGCTCACACACACGACGTTGATCGTAAGGAAAATGGCAAAGGCCTCTGTCAATTTATTGTGCGGAATGGCCTCACGGTGTTTCTTCTTAAAGCGTAGCCACCAGTCATTGATGACTAAGCTAATGCCGTGGAATAACCCATAAGCAATGTAATACCACGTTACACCGTGCCAAAATCCCATAATCAACATGTTCAAAACGTACGCGATGTTACTAACTGTCACCCGGCTCTTGAACAGTTTATTCTTCATCATGGCAAACACTAACCGCATGAAGATGAAGTCACGGAACCAAAAAGACAGACTCATGTGCCAACGGTTCCAGAAATCCTTCAGGTTCTTTGACTGGAACGGCCGGTTAAAGTTCATTGGTGTTTCAATCCCCATTAAGTAAGAAATGGCGACTGCAAACAGTGAATAACCTGCAAAGTCGAAGAACAGGTCCAGTGAATAGGTATACATATACCCAATCAACGGCCAGGATAAGCCCTTGCCGCCGTAGCGGAGGGTCAGCATTCCCAGTTTTGGTAGTAACACGGTCCCAAATAAGTAGGCCAGTAAGAACTTATATAAAAAGCCAAGGAAAATGTAATGCACGGCTTTTCCGATCATCCCAATATAGGTCTCGCGATCTGGCACCTTTTCGTAATCATCCAACCACCGCCGATAACGGTCAATGGGTCCAGATGAAATGGTGGGCATGAACAGTAAAAATTCAAGGAAAAGCAACGGATGGAATTCTTTAATGATTCCATCCCGCATTTCCATAATCATGCCGACCGTTCTAAACGTCAGGTAACTGATTCCCAGAAACCCAAACAGTGAGGAATGACTGGCCGCCACCGCGGGGGTGATTTTGACAAAGGCCAGTGGTAAGGCACTGAGTAACACAGCTAGATAAAAGACCCACCGATTGTTCGATCGGTTTCGGTAAGCCATGTACCCGCCAACTAACAACCACTGCCACGCCACAAACCCAATTAGGGCAACACCTTGCTGCCACTTGGCACCATCAAACATTAAGAAAATAAAGGCTAATGAAACGAGGCTTTGATACCACCGCCACCGATGGCCTGTGTACAACCCAATCATCAATGGGAGTAATCCAATCAGTAAGTACACAAAGTACTGTGGATTACCATACGGCTCTAAATTGATCATGCTGGATTCACCTCAGCAATGATGGTCTTAATGTCCACCTTACCGTTAGCCGTCAATGGTAATGACTCTTGGTAAATGAAGCGGTTCGGGACCATATAATCCATCATAACGCCCTTTAATGACTTTTTGATGGCCGTTGTCCGTTGTAAGTCAGAGGTGAATTCCGTCGTTTCTTCGGGCACAACGTAGGCCCACATTTGGCTAACTTTATGATCAGCATCGTATTTTGGCACTGCAACCGCCTGTTTGATCCACTGATTGTCATTCAAGTAGTGGTTCACCTCTTCAAGCTCGATTCGGTAACCGTGTAACTTGATTTGAAAATCGATTCGGCCAAGGTAATGCAGTAAGCCCTGTTCATCCAAGAACCCAAGGTCACCAGAATGATAAGCAGCTTTGCCGGCTTCCGTAAAGAAGGCCCGGGCCGTTTTCTCTGGGTTATTTAAGTACCCTTTGGAAACACTAGGGCCGCTGATAATGATTTCACCCTGTTCACCGGCAGGTAAGCTATTACCCGCGTCATCCACCACCGTAATGGTGGTGTCTGCTTTAACGGTTCCAATGGGGAGCCGGCCAGCGGCAATCAATTCATCCGTGATTTCAACACCAGTCACAGCAACCGTTGCTTCTGTTGGCCCGTACGTATTAAAGATGTGGGCATGAGGGAACCGTTCACGCAGTTTGGTTGCAGTCGAAACGGTTAGTTCCTCCCCACAAAAGAGGAAGTGCGTCAGGTCTGGTAAATGTTCTTCATCAAATGTTGGTTCTAGCAGACAAATGTCAGCAAACGATGGTGTTGCAACGAAAACATTGAGCTTCATCGTCGGCAACGTTTCAAACAGCCGTTTGAAGTCATCCGTCACCACTTTTGGCAAGGCTGCCAACGTTCCACCAAGTGCCAACGTTGGCGCCCAATCCATTACTGATAAGTCA
Organism: Furfurilactobacillus entadae; assembly: GCF_045862745.1. Taxonomy (NCBI): domain Bacteria; kingdom Bacillati; phylum Bacillota; class Bacilli; order Lactobacillales; family Lactobacillaceae; genus Furfurilactobacillus; species Furfurilactobacillus entadae. The sequence goes on from NZ_BQXN01000008.1 coordinate 26,205, forward strand.
AACGAGTATGGTGGTTGTGCCATAGTAACCGGCCGGTTGGGGAGCTTAAAGTCATCACTTACCATCCAGTTCACGTAGCTCAATAGGTTTGTGTGACTAATTTGAACACCCTTAGGCCGGCCAGTCGTCCCAGACGTAAAGATGATGTAGTACGTCTGATCGCCACTAACTGCGTGATCCGCGTCATAGGCTGTTTCTGGTGCCGTCAACAATGAGGCTAACGTGCCCCCACCCAAAATTGGTTGGTCGCCCACTTCAACAGGCAACGCGTCAACCGCAATAATGGCGGCTGGTTCAGCAATTTCTGCAATCATCGTTAGCCGGTCATTTGGTGAATGCGTATCCACCGGAATGTAAGCGTGACCTGATTTAACTGTGCCAAGGAAACTGGCGATCATAGCAAACTGCTGACCACCAAAGACAACAACAGGTGCACCGGTTGGCAACCCCAAATCGTCTAAGTAGCGCGCAATGTTATCCGATGCCCGCTTTAAATCTGCGTATGTGTAATGTGTTCCTAACTCATCGTAGGCCACAGCTGTCGGTGTCGTCTGTGCCCATTGGTCGATGGTTTTGATCATGTTCTCAATCATGAAGACCCTCCCAGTCGATCTGCCGTTTAAAACTCGTTGTAGATGAACTTGCTTTGGTTCACACCAGAGTAACTGTACAGATATAGTAGCAGTAATAGAATGACGAAATAAAATACTGTTTTTAGGATAAAGGTGACCCACGGCGTCCTTAGCCAGAGTCTTAATCGTGCCATCCTCATTGCCCCCTTCACTTATACCAATATCATCAGTATAGTGATTTATCACCTTAATAGTGGTAAAAAAAGTGTTAAACTTTTTAGTCCATTTTTTAGATTACCGTTAGTGTACCAGAAATCGCACAAAAAAGCCCCATCGCATACCATTACGATTCTGCGAGGGGCTCTCATTATTCTGTCACATATAAAGCGTTAAGCCGTGTACTGCGCCAACGTCTTTTCGATTTGTTCCTTACTGTGGTAACCAACTAATGTATCAACCACCTGGCCATCCTTCTTAACGATCAGGGTTGGAATCCCCATGATGCCAAACTTTGATGGGGTGTTTGGATTTTCATCAACATCCATCTTTGTGAAGGCCACCTTGTCGCCCATTTCATCCGCTAACTGTTCCACAACGGGTGATTGCATCTTACACGGGCCACACCAAGTTGCCCAAAAATCAGTCACGCTAACACCAGCATTGGTGTCGGCTTCAAACGTTTGATCAGTTGTTACATTTACAGCCATTTTAACGGCCTCCTTATCACATTAGTCTTTAATGCACTAACTTTTAGTATGTAAGTTAGTGTACTCTTTTTTTCAGAACACGCAATCAATTTGCCTGGCATTACCCAAGATGAACAACCGTTGCGCCGTCACCACCAGCATTTGCGGGGGCAAAGCCAAAACTTTTGACCCGGGGGTTCGATTGAAGGTACTCGGTAACCCCTTTTCGAAGAGCCCCTGTTCCCTTTCCATGGACAATCGTGACGTCGTTTAAATTAGCTAACAACGCAGAATCTATGAACCGATCCACTTCACTGATGGCTGCATCATACCGATGACCACGAAGATCTAATTGCGCCTGGGCCCGGGCACCAATGTTACTGTGCACCGTTGGCCGACTGGTCCGCTGTTGCTTTTCATTGGCTGTTGGTGCGGCTGACTTTTCAAGGTCATTGTCGTCAACCTTCATTTTCAGCATCCCAAGCTGAACTTCCCATTCGTGGGCACTCAACTTCCGGTTTAACGTTCCGTGTTGTCCATAAGATTTAACGACCACGTTGTCACCAGGATGAAAATTACGCTTTTTCTTTGCCCGGGCGAGGACCTTATTGTTTGCTAACGACGGTTCCTGACGGAGCGCATTTAATTGTCCCTGTGCATCAATCAATTCGTTTTCACGAACACTAGCCCCCTGCTTCACCTCTAATTGGCGCAGGTGGTGAATGATTTTATCCGATTCCTTTTTAGCGTCAGCAACGATGTGATTGGCCTGTTGCTTAGCAACATCCAGCTCATGCGTCTTTTGTTCAGTGAACCGGTCAAACTGAGCCGTCAGCTCTTCTTGAAGCTTTGTGGCGTCCGCTAACTGTTCAGCTAGCGCTGCCGCCTCATCTGTGGCCCGTTTGCGCTGTTCAACTAAATCACCGATCATGTCGTTTAGATCCTGACTATCCTGACTGGTCAACGTTCGGGCCGCCGCAATGATATCGGACCGTAAGCCTAACCGTTGCGAAATTTCCAACGCGTTTGAACGACCGGGAATTCCGAGTAGTAAGCGGTAAGTTGGCTGCAGGGTCTCCGCGTCAAACTCCATGCTGGCATTAATGGTCCGTTTGCGGTCATACCCATACGCCTTTAGTTCTGGGTAGTGCGTCGTCGCCACAACGGCGGCGCCGATGGTTCCAAACGCATCAAGCATGGCGATCGCCAGTGCAGCCCCCTCTTTGGGGTCAGTTCCGGCACCAATTTCATCAACCAACACTAAGCTTTTGGCCGTCGCCTGATCAAGAATGCGGATCAAGTTGTCCATGTGTGAACTAAACGTACTCAACGATTGCTCAATGGACTGTTCGTCCCCGATATCAGCAAAGACATTGTCGTAAATGGCCACGGTACTTTCTTCACGGGCCGGAATAAACAACCCGGACTGAGCCATTAACTGGCTCAAACCTAATGTCTTTAACGTGATGGTTTTCCCACCAGTATTGGGTCCCGTAATGATGATGGCATCGTAATCATCGCCCAGCGTGATGTCATTTGCCACGGCCGTCGTTTGATCTAACAGTGGGTGACGCGCCTGCCGGAGGTTAACCTTTCCGTCGGGGCTCAGCAATGGTTCCGTTGCCTTTAATTGGTGCGCATACCGGGCCTTCGCGTTCACGAAGTCTAAATGGCCAAGCACACTCGCATTCGCTAAGATCTCCTTGCGGTGTGGTGCCAGCATCCCTGACAATTCCTGTAGAACCCGGGCAATTTCATTTCGTTCCTGAACCTGGCTTTGCCGGAGCCGGTTATTTAAGTCCACCACGTCCTCTGGTTCAACGTACAGCGTTTGGCCAGACTGACTTTCATCATGCACGACACCACCGAAACGATTCCGGTACTCCGTCTTTACTGGGACAACATACCGGTCATTTCGCATGGTAATAATCGGCTCGCTCAAATAGCTTGCCTGGCGCCCACGAACGTATGACTGCATCTTGCTCCGAATCAATGCTTCCGTGCCCTTGATGCGGGTCCGGATGGCCGCTAATTCCTCGCTTGCTGCGTCACTAACACGCCCGTCTGGTTCAATGGCCGTGTTGATTCGCCGGGTCAGGTCCGGGAGTGTCACTAACTGGGCAACAATCGTGCTCAGATGACGTAACGTCACGCCCGTTTCATCCAGTTGATTAAAAAAGGTTCGCGTTGAACTTGCCGTTTGTAAAACCCGGCCAACCGCCGCTAGTTCCGTCCCGTTCAGCGCCGCGTCAATGGCTAACCGTTTCATGTGGGGCGTTAAATCTGCCAGTTCAGGCAACGGAATGCCACCCTTTAGCCGGAGAATGTCCGCACCGTCTTTTGTTTCATCTAAACTTTCTTGGATCACCTCAGCGTCTGTTGCTGGCTGCAAAGACGCCAACTCAGCGCGACCGCCGGGTGAACTCAGTAAGCCCGTCATCTGGGCCTTCACTTTTTCAAATTCGAGGATCGTTAATCCACGTTCATTCATCAATTTTATTCAGTCCTTTTTTATCGAGTTAACCACCACTGATAGATCTGTTCTGACAGTAGTGGCGTTTGGTGGAGAATCCACATGCTTAACGGTGAATGCAGCAGTTGGTCATGAATCCAGGTCGCCGGCCAAACGGACGCAATGGCCAAACCGAAGAAAATCAGGATGTACATCAGGATGCCAGCGACCGCAGCCCCGGCAAGTGCATTAACACCATGAATCACTGGTAAATTTGTAAACAGCTTTAACGACCGGGTCAACAACCGCAAAAGGATGATCCCAATAATCATCAGTCCCCAAAAGGCAATTCCGGCCGCCCAGAAATGGTTGACCTGACTGTTTAGAAGCTGGTCGTTGGCCGTGACTTGGTGATTAGCAGGCAGTAGGTGTTGCACCCCCGTCGCGACCGTTGGCGTTAGTAACCGGGCCAGAAGCAAAATAAACAGGTAACCAACAGTGTTGACCAGTTCAACTACAAAGCCACGGTGAAAGCCGCGCCCTAGTGCACTCACCAATAATAAAATGACAACTAACGTTAAAATCATTCGTCTATCCACCCCTTAATAAGCATTATGACACAAGCGGCGTCATACTCCACCTGAGGAATACGACGCCGCTCTGTCAGTTATTTACTGTCGCTCACGCAACGGTTTTTAAGCCATGTTGGAGTCATCGTCAAGGAATGTGTTAAGCATTTCTTCAACCATGTCCCATTCAGCTTCGTCTTCGATCGGTGAAAGTTCGCCTTCTGTGGAGCCATCTTCCTCTGGATCAAAACCGTAAGCCTGGATGTCCACTTCTTCATCATCCGCAGTGCTTGCTGGATATAAAAGAATATAAGACTTGCCATAGTCTTCTGACGTAAACGTGAAGAGCACGTTATATAACGTCTCGTTGCCGTTATCGTCAACGAGCGTGATTTGTTGTTCGTTATCGTTTTCTGATTCGTGGTTGTGTGTTTCAGCCATTTGTTAGACCCTACTTTCTTCGTGAATGATCATGTGTTGTTGTGAATGTCCCAACCGCTACTTGGTTAGTTTACCATTTGCGTCGAGATAATTCTGCAAAATAAAGGTTGCCGCTAATTTATCAATGACTTGCTTGCGCTTTTTCCGTGAAATGTCGGCCTGCTCAATGAGCATCCGCTCTGCTTCCACCGTCGTCAAACGTTCATCAATAAAATCAATGGGTAAGCCAAAGCGTTCCGTCAACATGTCTCCATACCGTTGAGCGGCCTCTGCACGGGGGCCGAGGGTGTTGTTCATGTTCTTTGGTAAGCCCAAAACGAATCCGCCGGCCCCGGTCTCTTTGACTAACTCAGCGATCCGGTCCAAACCAAACTGGCCCTCATCTTCGTTGATCCGCACAATCTCGACACCCTGAGCTGTCCAACCGAAGGCGTCACTAACAGCGACCCCCACGGTCCGGGAGCCCACATCTAATCCCATTAATTTCATTTAGCTGCGTTATCCGCACTCAGATAAGCCCGGACGAGTTCTTCAATGATCTCATCACGTTCATGCTTACGAATTAAATTCCGGGCATCATTAAGACGGGGAATGTAAGCTGGGTCCCCAGATAACAGGTACCCCACAATCTGATTGATCGGATTGTATCCTTTCTCTTCCAAAGCTGCATAAACTGTTGCTAACGTGTCATGCACGTCTTTTTGTTGCTGGTTACTAAAATCAAAGAACATGGTTTTGTCTGTTGTACTCATTCGTATTCCCTCCATGATCAATCAACCAAACGGCGTGTGTTGCTAACCAATCTGCGTTGGTTGCACTTTCCAACTGCACACTCCAGTTACGACCTATTTTACTTAATCCACCGCCAAATAACAATTATCCAGCACGTTGTAACCATATTGTCAAATAAGCAGTTCGTAATTTTAATGATTGATTGACTAAATAATCATAAAAAACGGAACCAGTCGGCAATTTGCCAAGCTGCTTCCGCTGTTAGCGTCACTCATTTGGACGCCCTGACGTTGCTTATTTGGCTAACCATGCCTTTGCTTGGGCCATCGCATCGTCCAGTCCGGCAGGATTCTTCCCACCAGCCTGAGCCATGTCTGGCCGACCACCGCCACCACCATTAATGGCAGGCGCAATGGCCTTGATCAAGTCACCTGCACGACGACCGGCCTTAACCTGGTCTGGTGCCATTGCAACTAAGAGGCTTGCCTTATCATCAACAGCCGTTCCAAGAACCAAAACATCTGACGGTAACTTCTGTTTCCAGTCATCCGCTAATTGACGGAGCTGGCCCATGCCGGCAACGTTGACTGTTTGTGCGATTACCTTCACGCCGTTGATTTCGTCAACGTTCGTAAAGACATCGCCGGCCTGTTGCGCAGCCATTTTGGCTTGCAGCGCCCGTTGTTCTGCTTCTAACTGCTTAACGTCTGCTTGCAACCCAGCGACCTTCCGAGGAACTTCCTTCACTTGCGGTGCCTTAACCATGGCAGCCGTTTCGTTTAAGAGGGCCTCTTCGTTGTTCAAGTAGGCAAAGGCGTCACCAGCCGTTACGGCTTCGATCCGCCGAACACCGGCACCAACCCCTGTTTCAGAAACAATCTTAAACAAGCCGATTTCATTTGTATTGGTAACGTGATCACCACCACAAAATTCTGTGTTGAACTCACCAATTGAAACGACCCGGACCGTCTTCCCGTACTTCTCGGAGAACATGGCAATCGCGCCCATCTTCTTTGCAGATTCAAGGTCGGTTTCTACCGTTTTGACCGGAATTTCAGCAAAAATCTGGTCGTTGACCATCTGTTCAACCTTTTTCAGGTCGTCTTCTGTTACTTGACCAAAGTGGTTAAAGTCAAACCGCAAGTAGTTTGGTTCAACCAAGGAACCTGCCTGCGCAGTGTGCCCGCCCAAGACGTTTCGCAATGATTGATCCAACAAGTGGGTTGCCGTATGGTTCTTTTCGATCTTACTGTGCCGACCAGCATCCACAACCAGTTTGTACGTTGCGTTCTTCTTTAACATCCCTGTTAACTTAACAGTGTGGAGGTTTTGGCCGTTTGGTGCATGTTGAACGTCCGTTACACTAGCGACCACTTTCCCGTCGGCGTCAATGATCTGACCCATATCAGCAATTTGACCACCCATTTCAGCGTAGAACGGCGTTTGATCAAAGATGACCTCGGCCGTTTCGTCACCTTCTTTGGCCACGTCAACCAACGTTTCGTTAACAATGATGTCCAGTAACTTCGCTGCTGGAACCGTTAACGTCGTGTAACCAACGTATTCACTGTCAGACTTGATGTCCGTGAGCAATGCCCGTTGCACACCCATTGACTTAGCAGATGACCGGGCGCCACGAGCACGCGCACGTTGCTTTTCCATTTCGGCCTTAAAGCCCTCCTGGTCCACAGCTAACCCTTCGTCACCAGCGTATTCAGTGGTTAATTCAACGGGGAAACCATACGTATCAAACAATTTGAACGCGTCGGCCCCGGACAGTTCGGCATTGCCAGCTGCCTTGGTAGCTGCAATCGTGTCGTTTAATAGTGACAGTCCTGTATCAAGCGTCACGTTAAACCGGTCTTCTTCAGAGTGGATCACACCGGCAATGTAGTCAGCCTGTTCCAACACTGCTGGATAATGGCTCTTCATGATTTCGCCAACAACCGGCACCAATTTGTACAGGAAGGCTTCGTTAATACCGAGCTTCTTCCCGTTTAAAATGGCCCGCCGAATTAACCGCCGAATCACGTAACCACGGCCTTCATTTGAAGGCAACGCCGTGTCACCAATGGCAAACGTCACGGCACGCGCGTGATCCGCGATGATCTTAAACGACACGTCGTCAGCCGCGTTGTCACCGTAGTGCTTATCCGCTGACAGTTCTTCCGTCTTTTTAATGATCGGCAGGAATAAGTCTGTTTCAAAGTTTGTCCGGGCGTGCTGGAACACAGACACAACCCGTTCGAGGCCCATCCCCGTATCAATGTTTTTATGAGGAAGTGGTTCGTACGTTCCTTCTGGTGTGTGGTTAAACTGTGAGAACACAATGTTCCACACTTCCAAATACCGTTCGTTTTCCCCACCAGGGAAGTTTTCAGGATCATCTTCAGCGACGTTGTTCATTTCTTGACCACGGTCGTAGAAAATTTCTGAATCAGGACCAGAAGGACCCTGACCAATATCCCAGAAGTTATCTTCGGCTTCCAGAATGTGGTCTGCCTTGACCCCGGCGTCTAACCATTCCGCTTTAGCATCCGTATCCTTGGGGTACACCGTGATGTACAACTTGTCAGGATCAAACGCAAACCAATCAGCTCCGGTTAATAATTCCCAGGCCCAGTGAACGGCTTCCGTCTTGAAGTAATCACCCACTGAAAAGTTACCAAGCATTTCAAACAGCGTGTGGTGTCGGGCTGTTCGACCAACGTTTTCAATGTCGTTTGTCCGAATACTCTTTTGTGAACTCGTCATCCGTGGATTGTCAGGCACGACGGAGCCATCAAAGTACTTCTTCATTGTGGCGACCCCAGAGTTGATCCACAACAAGGTTGGGTCTTCAACGGGGACTAATGACGCACTCGGCATAATTTTATGGCCGTGTTGTTCAAAAAAGTCGAGGTACATTTGCCGTACTTGGCTACTACTTAATTCTTTCATGATTGTCCTTTCATCACTTGTGCGTGAAACACAAAACAACACCCCTGCTTGCAAAGACGGTCAAGGACCGCGGTACCACTTTGCTTGCAACGATGTTGTTCGTTAACCCCTCACTCATAACGCCGAGTCGCGTGTTTTTTAAACAAGTGTGTTATCAAATTTTTCTTCAAGGGAGCACAAGAATCGTTACCTCGCTCTTCACACCAACCAGAGCGTCGCTGAAAAATAACTGATTCCAACATATCCTTGACTGCACTTTAGTATAGCATTCACGGCCAACTTGTCAATTGACTTACCGACTCCGGTTGGCACGACTTGCTGCGCCCTGTTGCCGATTTGCCTTACGCTTCCCACGAGCAGCTTCACGCATCTCAACCCGTTTATCCTGTTGGGCCTTCCGCTTAATGGCTGACTTAATTTGGTTCTTGTAGCCAGGCTTAACCTTCTTCTTCTTTTTCTTAACCATACCGACCATGGTTGGATCAAGCTTATTGTGGGTCGCTGTCCGTTTCGTCCGCCGGTTCCGGTCGTATGAATCAACGATTTCACCCTGACGAATATCCTTCGGCGCAAACTTCACACCCAATTTTTCGATTTCAGCAACCTGATCCTCTTCACCAGGACGGTACAACGTAATTGCCGTTCCAGACATGCCGTTACGGCCGGTCCGGCCAACCCGGTGAATGAAAAAGTCTAGGTCTGCCGGAATGTCATCGTTAATGACGTGTGAAACACCCTTAATATCAATCCCACGCGCTGCCAAGTCCGTTGCAACCACGTATTGGTATTCCAGGTTTTGAACCTGTTTCATCACCCGTTTCCGCTCACGTGACGGCACGTCTCCTGAGATCATGGCCACTTTAAGGCCACGTTCCTTCAGGTACGCCGTTAATTCAGCTGTCCGTTGCTTGGTATTACAAAAGACCAACACAAGGTATGGTTCACCCATTGTCAGTAATTCATAAATCATTTCATTCTTTTTGTGCCCCTTGGTTGACATCAACCAGTTATCAATCGTTGGACTGATAATTGACGTTACCGGGATTTCTTCAATCACCGGGTTCGTCAGGTATTTCCGTAAGAATGGTTGCAGCTTCTGGGGAATCGTTGCGGAAAAGACCAACATTTGGAGGTCCTTAGGCAGGGCCCCCGCAATGTGATCTACGTCGTTTAAAAAGCCCATGTCAAGGGTCATATCCGCTTCATCAACAACCAGTTGGTGGGCGGTGTGTAAGCCCAGGTCATGTTCATCCATGAAGTCACGCAACCGTCCTGGGGTCCCAATCACAATTTGGGGTTGGTGCTTACCCAGTTGGCGTTCTTGCCGTGACCGGTCCGTTCCCCCAACGTAGTTTGCGATCCGAATTGGCTGGTCAAAATGACTCGCCAATTGTTTAGCATCCGCGTAAATTTGACTCGCCAATTCACGTGATGGTGTCGCAATAATGGTCTGCACTTCATCTAAATCAGGCTTGAGCTGGTTAAAGATGGGCAGTAAAAAGGCGTGGGTCTTCCCACTCCCCGTTTGTGATTGACCAATAACAGACCGGCCAGCCATGATAACGGGAATCAACCGCGCTTGAACCGGTGTGGGTTTCACGAAGTTAATTTCCGTTAAGGCGGCCATTAGCTCTGGTCGCAAGTTTAGTTCTGTAAATGTTTCCGTCATAGTTTCTCCTTATTGGGCGCTTGTTAAGGCTTCTAGTTGGCTAATGATTGTTTGAACTTCAGCTTTATCTTTCGCCTTCGCACCACTGGCAAGCGGATGGCCGCCACCGTTGTGTTGCCGGGCCAACCCGTTGATCACGGGACCCTTGGACCGTAAACGAACCCGATAACTGTGGTCGTCTTGTTCCTCAAAAATGGCCCAGGCCCGCACTGAATCAATCTTTCCTGGCATCGGAACTAAGCTTGCAGTTCCGGCGTCACCAAGGTCAAACGACTGAATTGTTTCCGCGCTTAACACAACGTACGCTGCACCACTCGCCGTGATCTCCAGGTGCTCATAGAGGTATGCCGATAACCGTGCGACTGGCACTGGCATTTCATCTTCCAATTGGTTGACGGCCACGGCATCGATCCCCGTGTCCATCAGTTGCGCAGCCACGCGCATGGTCGTCGGGGTCGTATCGGAGTAAAGGAACCGCCCGGTATCCCCAACGATGCCCGCGTACAGTGACCGGGCAGCCGTTGCGTCAATCGTTAAGTCAAACCGGTTTGCAAAGGCCACAACCATTTCTGAGGTGCTGGAGGCTTGGTCATCCACCCAGCTAAGATCACCAAACGGATCGTCATCTGGATGGTGATCAATTTTCACAACTTCCCGACCGTCACGCCACCGTTGGTCATCCACCCGCGGTTCGTTTGCCGTGTCGAGGATCAAAATCAGTGCTTGGTCAAATTGTGAATCAGCCACCTGGTCCATTTCAGCTAACCAGGCCAAACCAGGAACCTGCTTTCCAACGATATAAATCTTCTTTTCAGGATAAGCAACCTGCAAAATCCGGGCAAGGCCTGCCTGTGCCCCGACGGCATCTGGATCAGGTCGTTGATGTCTGTGAATGATGATAATGCGGTTGCGATTAATATCGTCAAAAATTGCTTTTTGCACGTCCATGGTTTTTGGCCCCTCTTTTCGCTACAAGTCTCGTACATGCCAGTATAACGGACATTGTGCGTAAATACAAAGCCTCACAGCGATATCTATGGACCATAATCCGGTTAAAATGCGCGTGAAGACGCCGAAGTAAATAGTGGTAACGTCATATTTTCAAAAGAAAGTGGATCTAAATTTGTCATCGTAATTCCTAGCAACCGGACGCTCGCTGCTAAATCAGCTGTTTCGTCGAACAATTCTTTTGCCGTTTCATAAATGATGTCAGCCGAATTTTCAAAAAATTCAGTTTGCGTTCGCCGCTTGGTAACCGTATTGAACTCAGCATCACGGACCTTCAGGACGATGGTTTTTCCGTGCCGTTGCCGGCTAACCAGGTGTTCCACCAGTTCGGTTGCCAATAATTGTAACTGTGTCTCAACATCCGCTTCATTGGTGATCAGGGTATCGTAAGTTTCTTCACGCCCAATGGATTTACGTTCCCGTTGCCACTCCACCGGTCGGTCATCACTCCCCCGAACGTGACGATATAACGCATAGCCCAGTTTGCCAAAATGTTGAATGAGTTCCGGCTCTGAATGTTTTAATAGATCCGCCCCGGTCATAATGCCCAGGTCGTGCATCTTTGGAACCGTCTTTTTTCCTACACCACGAAATTTTTCAATGGGCAACGGGGCGAGGAAGGTCTCGGCGTCTCCTGGTAAGACAACGGTAACGCCCACTGGTTTTGCATAGTCAGAGGCGAGCTTCGCTAAGAATTTATTGTACGAAATTCCCGTTGAACACGTTAAATGAACCGTTTCAAAAATTTGCGCCTGGAGCTGATGTGCAAGGGCCACAGCGGACTCGATGCCCTGCTTATTGGTCGTCACATCAAGGTACGCTTCATCAAACGCAATCGGCTCAATGTGATCCGTATACTGATGAAAAATTTCGTGAATTTGTGCAGAGACCGCCCGATACTTGGGAAAATCCGGCCGTTTAAAGACAGCCTTGGGCGCCAATTTTCTAGCTTCCTGTGCGCTCATCGCAGAATGAACACCTAGTTTACGGGCGACATAATTCGCCGTTGTCACGACGCCGTGTCCACCGGTCTCCCGTGGATCACGCGCAATGACTAGCGCTTGCTGCTTAAACTCGGGGTGGTCACGGACTTCAATAGAGGCATAAAACGCGTCCATATCCACATGAATAATTTTCCGACTGGCATCCACAACTAGTGGAACCTGCATTAACGTCTGCGCCATGAGTCACCCCTCCTTTTTTCCGCTATTTAGGTTACAGTTTATCAAACATATGTTCGTAATAACAGCAAAAACACCGTCCTTCCGCCACTTTATTCTCAATAAATAAAACCGACGGAGAATCCCCATCCACATGAGGGTCTCCGTCGGTTTTATAATTTCACATCGCCATTAAATGGACAAATGATTAGTCTTTTGGTGCTTCTGATTCAGCAGCACTTGTTGCTTCTGAAGTTGCACTTGTTGCTGCGCTCGCTGCTTCTGAGCTTGCACTGCTCATTGGTGCTGCGGCAGCACTCGTCGTTGCTGCTGGCGTTTCTACGTGGTGAATTGACTGTAAGTCAAACACTAAGTAAATGCCGTCAGCATCGATCGTCACTGTCTTCTTTGTTTCGTCAAGTGCGTCAATAACACCGTGTAACCCACCAATCGTCACCACGTGATCCCCAACGTGAATCCCGTTCATCATTTCTTTACGTTGATCTTGTTGCTTCCGGTTTGGCCGCATAATAAAGAAATAAAAGATCCCCACGAAAAGGACAATCATGATGATTGTACTCCACATGTTGTTTTGCCCGCTCTTAGCGGCTGCTGCTAATAAACTTGTCAATTTCTCCACCTCATTCAAATAGATTCCTTAATGTACTGTACCAGACTTAACGAAGGTTGCCAAATGGAATTCGGCAATTAATTTCGGTCTGGGGCGGGAATGTGCAGGTGCTCATACCCGGCTGATGTCACCATTCTGCCCCGGGGCGTCCGTTTAATGAGCCCCGTTTGTAATAAGTATGGTTCGTACACTTCGGCGATGGTATCCGCTTCCTCACCAATGTTGGCCGCAAGGGTCGTTAACCCAACGGGCCCCCCGTTGTAAAAGTCGATCATCGTGTTCAATAGTTTGATGTCCACTTCATCCAGTCCCAACTCATCCACCCCAAGAACACGGAGCGCATGGTCAACAATTGGCGCATCAATGGCAGCACTCCCATCAACCTCTGCAAAATCACGAACCCGTTTTAATAACCGGTTGGCGATCCGGGGGGTTCCCCGTGAGCGGCGGGCAATTTCATGGGCGCCTGCCTTCACGATGTTACTGGCCAAAATGTTGGCTGACCGTAACGTGATCTCCTCTAAGTCAGCCGTCGTGTAGTAGTTCATGTGTTCGACGATGCCAAACCGATCTCGCAATGGCGCAGATAGCAAGCCAGCCCGGGTGGTTGCCCCAATCAAGGTAAATGGTGGCAACGGAAAGTGAACCGGATGGGCAGTTGGTCCCTGGCCCACAACAATATCCACGAAGAAATCTTCCATTGCAGAATACAACATTTCTTCCACCACTTTTGGTAACCGGTGGATTTCATCAATGAATAAAATATCGCCAGGCTGTAATTCGTTTAACAACGCAATGATGTCACCGGGCCGTTCAATGGCCGGGCCACTCGTTGTCTTAATGTTGACCTGCATTTCATTTGCGATCACCATGGCCAGCGTCGTTTTCCCCAGTCCGGGTGGGCCGTACAATAACACGTGGTCCAGTGACTCTTCCCGTGCATTTGCTGCCGTAATGTAGACCGTGAGTTGCTCCTTCACCGTATCTTGACCGATGTACTGCGCCAAGGTTGTTGGTCGAAGCGACCGTTCTAGCGACGCTTCCTGCTCACTAACCGGTTCATTCGACATCACTTCATCATCCATCTTGTCACTCACCTCCCCAACCATTATTTACCATCATTAACGCGTTAATAACGACAGGGCCACACTTAAGTACTGGTCTGTCGACTTGGCGCTCATGGTCGTTAATTGTTTTTCGACTTTTTTCACTTCTGCTGCACTGTATCCGAGTGCCGTCAGAGCTGCCAATGCATCTGTTAAGGCCTGCGATGTCGTTGGGGCAACTTCCAGATCAAGTTGGCCTGGCAACGCCCCAAGATCACTCAGCTTTCCTTGTAGGTCCAGCACAATTTGTTGCGCCGTCTTCTTCCCAATGCCAGGAAACTTCGTTAAAAAGGCCACGTCGTTATTTTCAATGGCGGCCACTAGGCCACTGTGGTCTTCGTTAGCAAGGATGGCCAGCGCACTTTTGGGCCCGATGCCAGAAACATTGAGTAACTTCAAAAACAGCCGCTTTTCATCCTCGTCAACAAACCCAAACAGGTTCATCTCTGTATCACGAATAACCTGGTGGACGTAGATCTGAACCCCCTCGTCACCCTCGTGAAAGCGGTAGGGGTTCGCCGTTTGAATCAGGTACCCCACCCCATTTACATCGAGGACAACGTATGCGGGTGTTACGGCATTAACCGTTCCCCGTAAATATTCAAACATTTGTGTGCCTCCTAAAATTCGTGATCATCAAATTCAGACCAGGCTTCATGACTATCCTGAATCCGTTTAAACATTTTTTCCATATCTGCGTTCGTAAAGTGGACGACCACTGGCCGACCATGAGGACAGTTAAACGGATTTTGCGTTTGGGCTAAGTCATGCAAGAGCGCTTTGGCCTGCCGATCATCAAGGTGATGATTGGCCTTGATCGACCGTTTACAACTCATCATGATGGCCGTTTTTTCACGGAACTTGGCCACCGTCAGCCCACCATCCGTTAACACCCAATCCACCATTTCACGAACCGTGCTCTCTTCCTGCCCTGAGACAAACCACGTTGGGTGTTGCCGGACAATAAAACTGTTAGCACCAAACGGTTCAAGGATCAGTCCTAATGACCGTAACTCATCCGCAGCATCCCTAATTTTCAAGGCATCACTCACCGGGTAATCTAAAACAATCGGTACCAACAAGCTTTGAAGGTCGTCGCTTACCTCACCGATCTTCACCCGGTAATATTCATACTTGATCCGTTCCTGAGCAGCGTGTTGATCAACTAAGTATAACCCGTCAGCGGCCTGCGCAAACAAAAATGTGCCGTGCATTTGACCAATGTACATCAGTTCTGGAAACCGTGGCTGCGTTGTCGTTGGTTCCGCCACTTCGGGAACCATTTCAAGGCGCTCACTTGGCACCGCAACGGCAGGGGCCTCCTCGTTTGCAAACGGTGCAGGCATCGTCTGGGCCTCATAACGCGCATCAAACGCCGTCATCGACGCACTGGTCATGTCATCGCGTTGATGAATCACCACAGGGGCTAACGCCTGGGTTGGGAGCGCGTCAGGTAACGATGGCGCCTGCTCCTCAGGTAACGCCACCGCTTCATCAGCCGGCGCTGGCATACTTGTGGCAGCTTGCACCGTTTTTTGTGGCTGTGCATAAGTCACGTTAATCCGCGCATCGTGAATGGTCGAGGCCTGTGTCAACTGCTCGCCCAGTGCCACCGGATCCACCGTTTGTTCCCCGTGTAAATTTTGATAAGCATCCGGAATCAAGTTTTCCGTTGCCAGCCGGTTGTAAACTGCTTTATCGATCAGGTCAGCCAGTTGTGGTTCTTTACTCAACCGGACTTCCTGTTTTGTCGGGTGAACGTTTACATCCACCAGCAGTGGATCCATCGTTAAGTTTAGAACCGCGATGGGATAACGCCCAACCATGAGCTTTGAGCCATACCCTTTGATCAACGCCTTCGTCAGTTGAAAGTTTTTAATCGCCCGACCGTTGATCAGCACTGAAATGTAGTTTCGTGAGGCCCGCGTCAATTCTGGAAGGGCAACAAAACCCGTCAGTTGAAAATCCGCGTCTTCTGCCTGAATGGCAACCATTTTCCGGGCCGTTTGAACTCCATAAATCCCGGCAATGACCTGTTGCAGATCACCACGCCCCGCCGTTTTCATTAATTCACGCCCGTTATGCCGCAAACTGAATGCAATTTCCGGGTGCCCCAGGGCCAACCGGTTAACCGTATCAACGATATTGGCTAGTTCCGTTTGTGGCGACTTTAGGTACTTTAACCGTGCTGGTGTATTAAAGAACAGGTCACTAACCGTAACCTCTGTCCCCGGCCGGGACGCGCCTGATGTATGGCTTAGGATCTCGCCACCCTTAACGTGGATTTCACTACCGGCACCACGCCCCGTCGCCGTTTTTAACCACACGTCGGCGACTGACGCAATACTTGGCAACGCTTCACCTCGAAATCCTAATGAGTGAACCCGAAATAGATCCTCACGTGAGGTGATCTTACTGGTTGCATGTCGTGAAAATGCAAGCTCAACATCTTCATCGTCGATTCCTTGACCGTCATCCACAATTTGAATGGACTTTAAGCCGGCCTCTTCAATCAGAATATCAATGGTGGTTGCCTTAGCGTCCACCGCATTTTCAACCAATTCTTTAACGACTGAAGCAGGTCGTTCTACCACTTCACCAGCAGCAATTTGATCCGCCAAAATCGTTGGTAGTTCATGAATTTTACTCATTATTTAGATCCTCTCCGATTCGTTATTAACAAACCGGCTTACTTTAATTGTTGCTGAATTTCATAAAATTTATTCATCACGTCCATCGGTGTCATCGCCATCAGGTTCATTTGTTTCAATTCAGCGATGACCACTGCAACCGCCGGATCTTCGCTGGCCGTGTCAAACAAGGCCAACTGTTCGTTTGCTGCCGGTTGATCGGACACGGGCGCTTCACTTAATGGTTGCTCAACATCCACCGGCGTTGGCGTCTCGCCTGCCTGCGCCTCTAACTGCGTCAAAATCGTGCCTGCCCGGGTCAACAGGTTTGTTGGCATCCCGGCTAGTTTGGCAACGTGAATTCCGTAAGATTTATCGGCAGGTCCCGGTTGAATCTGGTGAAGAAAGACCAGCTGGCCATGTTCTTCCACCGCACCCACGTGCACGTTTTTCAGCGCTGCTAACGACTCTTCAAGCGCCGTCAGTTCATGATAATGCGTGCTGAACAACGTCTTTGCATGAACATGATCGTGCACATATTCAATAATTGCCTGAGCGAGCGCCATCCCATCATACGTCGCAGTTCCACGGCCAATTTCGTCAAACAAAATTAAGCTGTTCGCCGTGGCGTTCATCAACGCAGCATTGGCTTCTTGCATCTCGACCATAAACGTCGAGTTCCCAGAAATCAGGTCATCCGCCGCACCAATACGCGTAAAAATTTGGTCAAAAACGGGCATAGTTGCTGCTTTCGCCGGGACAAAACACCCAATTTGTGCCATCACCACGGTTAGTGCGAGTTGGCGCATGTACGTACTCTTCCCGGACATATTTGGACCGGTAATCAGCAGAATTTCCGTGTCATCCGGCATCCGGACGTCATTTGGTACATACTCTTGCTTGCCCAAGACCTTTTCGACAACCGGGTGCCGCCCCGCTTCAATTTCAAGGTCATGCGCCGTGGTTAGCATTGGCCGAACAAACCGGTAATCTTCTGAAACGACTGCAAAACTTTGTAAAACATCCAGACTGGCAACCGCTTTTGCTAACCGTTGAAGCCGCTCAATGGCGTCTTTAACAACGTTGCGAACCTTCGTAAACAGCTGATATTCCAGTGCTGTGGATTTATCCTGCGCTTCTAAAATCAACGTCTCTTTTTCTTTCAACTCCGGCGTTGAGAACCGCTCAGCATTGGTCAACGTTTGCTTGCGTTCATAACGATCCGCCGGAAGCTTCGCCAAGTTCGCTTTCGTCACTTCGATGTAATAGCCAAAGACCCGGTTATAGCCAATCTTCAACGTGCTGATCCCGGTCGCCGCCCGTTCCTTTGCTTCTAACGCCGCGATCCACTGCTTTCCGTTCTTCATGGCGTCACGGTAGGCATCCAGCTGTTCGTTATAGCCATCCTTGATCACACCACCATCCGTGACGCCAATTGGTGGTTCGTCCATGATGGCCCGTTCAATCAAATCAGCCACATCGTCAACGGGATCAAGATCCGTTACAAGCGAACCAAAAATCGTCTGATCCAGTTCAGCCAACACGTACTTCAACTTTGGAATTTGCAATAACGACGTTTTTAACTGAATCAAGTCACGCCCATTTACGCTCCCAAACGCCACCCGGCCGGCTAACCGTTCCAAGTCGTAGACCTTCACCAGCTCTTCTTGTAGACTTGCCCGTTCAAAGTAGTGTGCCAACAACTCAGCCACCTTATCTTGCCGCGCCTGAATGTCCGTTAGTGATAAGAGCGGCCGGTCGATCCATTGTTTCAACAAACGGCCACCCATGGCTGTCTTTGTTTCATCCAACAACCACAATAACGTGCCCGACTTCTTGCCCGTTCGACTATTGATGACCAGTTCAAGGTTTCTCTTGGCGTGGTGATCCATCTTAAGAAAATAGGAGGGTTCATACGCCACGGCCCGTTGTAAATGCGCAAGGTCCCGTTTTTGCGTTCCCAATAAATAACTCAGCAACATGGTCACGGCTGCGACCTTTGTGTGATCGTCTAACCCCTGGGTTACAAAACTTACCTCAGCGTTCGCCATCATGTTCGTTTGGTGAGACACTAAAATCCCTAGTGGTGCAAACCCCGTTAACGCATCATCCGTCAAGGTATCGTCCACCACGACCTCTTTTGCTTCCACAGCCATGACTTCGTTCATCACAGCCGCAATCGTAGTCAACGTCGCTGTTTGGACTTCACCGGTAGACACATCCGCGTAAGCAAAACCATACTGGTCACCTTGTTTGGTAACGCCAGCAAGATAATTGTTTTGCTTGGCGCCCTTCACACCAGTGGCCATCCGCGTGCCTGGCGTGATCAATTGGATGACATCCCGCTTAACCATGCCCTTAGCAACCGTTGGATCTTCTAACTGTTCACAGATGGCCACTTTATCCCCGTGGTCCACCAAAATATCAATGTAATTTTGAACCGCGTGGTGCGGCACACCACACATCGGGATTGGATCTGCCGCATTATGATTTCTGGCTGTTAACGTCAACTCTAATAACTGTGAGCCCTTCACTGCGTCGTCATTAAACAGCTCATAAAAATCTCCGATTCGATAAAACAAGAAGGCGTCTGGATATTGATCCTTGATGGCCTGATACTGCTTCATCATCGGCGTTTCCATACTTTCTTGAGCCGACTTTTTTGCCATGTGTTCAAACCCCTTTTTCTTCGTTTGTTAATCCTTAAAGCACAGCCCAAACGGATGCTTTAACTCGTTAACCACTTGATTGCAATGTCATAATTTTACCATTTTTTAGCTGGACTGTCTGGTCTCACCACACTGTGCGTAACCACAGCAACATAAAAGAACGACACCCCCACTGCCGCTAAGCAATGTGAGTGCCGTTCAATGATTAATCGTGACTACTTGGCGTATTCAACCGCCCGTGTTTCACGAATAACGGTCACCTTAATGTGACCTGGATACTCAAGATCATTTTCAATTTCGTTCTTAACGTCCCGTGCAATGACGGTCGCTTGCAGATCATCAACGTCTTGTGGTTTAACGATGACCCGCACTTCACGACCAGCTTGAATGGCATAACTATGTGACACACCATCATGCTGGTTCGCGATTTCTTCCAACTGCTTCAACCGTTGAATGTAGTTTTCCAACGATTCAGACCGGGCACCCGGCCGGGCAGAGGAAATTGCGTCCGCTGCGCCGACGAGCACCGCGATGATGGATGTTGGTTCCACATCTCCGTGGTGAGAAGCAATTGTGTTAATAATAACTGGGTTTTCATGGTACTTCGTTGCCAATTCAACCCCTAGTTCAACGTGAGACCCCTCAACTTCGTGGTCCACGGCCTTGCCAATATCGTGTAATAATCCTGCGCGCTTCGCCAGCGCAACATCCTCACCAAGTTCAGCAGCCATCACAGCTGTGAGCTTTGCGACTTCAATGGAATGGTTCAAAACATTTTGACCATAACTCGTCCGGTAATTCATCCGACCAATTGTCTTAATTAAATCTGGATTCATGGACCGAATGCCCAAATCAAAGACGGTTTGTTCACCAATTTCACGGATTTTTTCATCCATTTCCTTACGTGCTTTTTCAACCATTTCTTCAATTCGTGCAGGGTGGATCCGGCCGTCAGCGATGAGTTTTTCCAACGCTAACTTTGCAATTTCACGCCGAACGGGATCAAACCCACTCAGCACAACCGCTTCCGGTGTATCGTCAATGATCAAATCGATTCCGGTTAAGGTCTCTAAGGTCCGAATGTTCCGACCTTCACGACCAATAATGCGGCCCTTCATGTCATCATTTGGCAACGTCACAACGGTCACAGTGTTGTCGGAAACAGTGTCCGCAACACTCCGTTGAATTGCCGTCACGATCAGGTTTTTGGCCTCTTTATCAGCCGCCGCCTTGGCTTCTTCTTCACTTTCTTTGATCAGAACGGCTCGCTCATGAGCAAGCTCATCCTTTGTCTCTTTAATAATCAGGTCGCGGGCATCATCTTGTGATAACGCCGCCACCCGTTCAACTTCTTGTTGCCGTCGATCGATGAGGTCTGCTGCTGCTTGCTGTTGCTGTGAAAGCACATCCCGATCACTGGCCAACTTGTCCTCTTTACGAGTTAACTGGGCTTCACGCTTTTCAAACGTGGCGTCCTTGTGGTCTAATGACTCTTCACGCTGCAATAAACGGTCTTCTTGCTTTTGAACTTCCGCACGTCGATCCTTTAATTCATGTTCGACATCCGTCCGGTACTTGTGGTTTTCCTCACGGGCCTCAAGCAAAGCTTCTTTTTTGGCTGTTTTTGCATCCTGATGAGCTTGATCAAGAATGGCCTTAGCAGATTTGTTGGCATTGTCAATATCGCGTTCCTGACGCTTTTTGGCAACTTCAAGTCCACTGTACAGACCGGCAATAATAGCGATGAGCACGAGGATAATAGTGATAATCACCATTGTAAAGTCCCGCCCTTCATCAAAAATGGCTGACCGCAAAGCCAGCCGCAAACTTTTAAAGATGTTAAATTGATTATTTACACAAGTTCAGTTTACTGATAAATCAGCGCCCTGTCAATAAAAGGAACAACCCTACCCCCAACGTAATCGCAAGAGCTGATTAAAACCGTAACTAATCGCAAGACCAAGGCCGACAAAAACTAAATTTGTCACGATCAAATTCCCCGGATACTGCATTCCGTGGGTTCCGTGAAAACCAAACATCAACCGAACGATTGGTCCCACCCAAGTGTCCATGTAGGAGGTATCGATGCCAGTCATCGCTTTGGCTAACAGTGTTAACATCGCAAGACCCGTGGCACCGCCCGCAACCATGAGAACCATTTTTCCCCGCCAAGCAAACAAACTCATCACGGAGCCAAACACCATTCCAGCGGCCATAACCAGTAACAGCACGCTTAATGAACGGCCCCACTGCCATAACAGTGGTTGAATTTCCTGAACCAGCGGCCGAACCAAACAGTGTCTTACCAACGGCCGCATATGAAGTGGCCCCCAACGGAATCGCCACAAATGCCCGGTACATAACCGCTATCAGCGACGCCAGTAAAGCGATTGTACTTAAACTAGCCACCTTACTTAGCCAGTAAGTCCGCCTTGACAGTCCGTTTTGCATAAAGAGACTGTAGCCCTGATACACCAGCGCCCCCATCGCAAAAATCGCCACCACAAAGTAAAAATCTGGATGTGCCTGCTGGAGCCGGTTTGTGAGTGATGTCATCGTCACCGGTGTTGTCAGACTCTGCAAAACGATTCCAAGCATTCCTAATGCAATTTCAACAAGAATCACGATTCCTAAGAACTGGAGATCCTGCTTTAACCGGTACCGATAGGCCACCTTAAATTTCATGCTCATCCTCCGTTAAAGCCACAAACAGGGCCTGTAGATTCAGTGCCTGTTGGGTTACCGTCGTTGGTAACGTTGGCATTGTTTCAACCATCACGATGGCCGTGGTTTGTTTAGCAAATTGGTGCTGGGCGAGGACGGTGACAGTTTCTAAGATTGGTGCCATCACATCCGCTGGTCCGCTCAGTTGAACGGCCGTTGCCATTAACGTTTCAACCTGCTCGGCCACTTTGATTTTACCATCAGCAATGACCACCACCCCGTTTAAAAGGTGCTCAATTTCTTCAACCAGATGGGTCGAAATAATAAACGTCCGGGGCCGGTCAACATAACTCGCCATGAGCTCATCGTAAAACCGGCTTCGGTGGTTCGCATCCAGCCCCAACACGGGTTCATCCAGTAAAACGTAATCGACTGGTACACACAATGCCACGATGTCCTTAAAAATCGTTCGGTAACCCGTTGAAAGGTTCCGAAAGCGGGCATTCACATCCAAGCCAAACACATTAGCCAACCGGTCAGCATTCTCACGGTCAAACGTTCCGTAAAACTGGGCGGTTAAATCAAATAGTTGTCGCACCCGACGATCACCAGGATATAGGTTATCCTCGCTCATCAAGTATAGCCGTTGTAATTGCTTATCCCGTTCATGGACGGGGGTCCCGTCGATTGTTACCTGACCGCGACTAGCAGGAAGCCGATCTGCAATGATGTTCAGTAGCGTGCTTTTTCCAGCTCCATTACGCCCCAGCAACCCGTAAATCTGGC
The DNA here is from genome assembly GCF_045862745.1 of Furfurilactobacillus entadae. Lineage (NCBI taxonomy): Bacteria > Bacillati > Bacillota > Bacilli > Lactobacillales > Lactobacillaceae > Furfurilactobacillus > Furfurilactobacillus entadae. Next base: position 48,920 of record NZ_BQXN01000008.1, read on the forward strand.
CGGCTTCAAAATTAAGGTTGATATTTTTTAACCGTGACGTTTTGCCACTGGTCTTACTGATATTAGTTATTGTTAGTGCCATCGTCACGATACCCCCGTTCAATTAATTCAGTGACATCGCCCTGTGTAAGGTCAATGCTTTTGGCCGCGATAATCAGTGGCCGGATTGTTGTTTCATAAAAGCTTCCACGGCGTTTAAGAACAATCCGCTCGCGGGCTCCGTCAAGAACAAACATTCCGAGTCCCCGGCGTTTTTCAATCACCTTATCGGCCACCAAAATGTTCATCCCTTTAAGAACTGTTGCTGGATTGATGTGGAACTCACGCGAAATTTCTGTTGTGGACGGTACCTGTTCACCAGCTCCGTAGCTATTCACTAACACGGCCTCTTCAATTTGCTCGGCCACCTGCAAATAGAGCGGAGTTGTCCCGTCAAAATCAAATTGCATGCGTTTTTCTCCAATATCTTCGTTCATCTGCCTAGGCAATATCTCCAGAATAAGCGATGTTCACTACTTCGTCAATTAACTAGGTGACGGTTTAGGCCGCCAATTGTTCTTCAGGAACAACAATCCGCTCGTACAACCATACAGTGATCAGGTAATACCCGCCGTATAGAATCCAGAAGATCAGCATGGCCCAGCCGGTTGAAGCATACGGATGATACATAAGTGGCTTGAACAATTGTAAACCAAACAGCACGTCGATCATGCCGAGAATCCCGGGAATGAGGTACAAAACGAGCAGTTCACTGCGAATCGCGTGCCGCATTGTCTGCTGACGGACCCCAATGCGATTCAACATGTTGTACCGAATCACATCGTCTGTTGCGCCAGATAAAATCTTGAACATCAAGCAACTTGCTAACATCGCTAAGAAGGCGATCCCGAGGAAGAGCCCCATAAATTCAAGCCCACTAAACAGCGTGTTAAACATGTCATATGCAGCGTACGCTCCGGCACTCATCCCCGCACTTGTTGGGTAACGTCGTTGTTGTTCCTTGTTTAGGTGTGAAAGTGCCACGCGATCCGCCAACAAGTCACTCACGCGAACAGTCGTCACAGTTTGCGGCGTTGCCGTCAATTTGTTAAAGGCTGATGCTGAAACGATTTGGCGCTTTTGTTGCATCCCGGTCGCCGTTAACCCAATAAAATCTAAATCTGTCAATCCTTGCCGTTTCATCTGAGCTAACGATAATGCTTTGACCGAACCATCATTTTTAGGTTTGCTGGAGACCAGCTGTTCAAATGGTTGATCACGAAACTCTTGTTCATTATAAAAAACAGTATTCCCCACCACTTTTTGCGTATACGTTGCTTTATGCGCCACGTGCAGCTGTTTGATCAACTGCCGCTCACGTGAATTGGGGTTGTTAACTGCCACGGTGTACGCACTTGTCGAAACTGCCATGGTCCCAGACTGCTTATGCAACCCGGTCCCCACGCTCAGTGCACCAAGCGCCATGGCGAATAACAGTGAAACCACCGTCAACATTCGCGTATAACTTTGCAGCCGAAATCTAATTTGCGCCAACGTAAAGTTGTGCAACTGATGGCTGGCAAACGACGTCCGTTTTAACCCTGCAAGAACACTCACACTTCCCGCATGGATCACAAAGTAACTCCCACTTGTAATCGTGATCAACGCCACAAAAATTGCATTGATTTGCAGTTGTCGAATGGCTGTAAACGCCCAGTAACCAACCGCCAGCAATAAAATCCCGGCAATGCTTTCAATAACTAAGAGAACGGGACGAATCCGGCTAACCGTAACCCGTTCATCCGCGTGTAACAATGCCAGCACCGGCGTCCGCAGTAGTTTAATCAAGTTGAACGCTGCTGCAAGGATAAACAAGCCAATGTACAAACACCCAGTACCAATCACCGCCGGCCAGTACAGCGCAGTGAAATGGTGAACCGTTAAGCCCAGTTGGTGAAATAACATGCCAGCAACCACCGAACTGGCGCCAATCCCGATGACCACACCTAACGCTGTTGAAAGCACCCCAATAATCAACGTTTCGAGTCCGATCAGTTGGCCAATCCGTTGCTTCTTGGCACCCAACATCATGAACAATCCGTAATCACGTTGGCGCATCTTGAGCAGAAATGAGTTGGCGTACCCAATATAAACAACGGTAATCATGGCCAGTAGAATCATCCCAAAAACAAACACTTGGCTCGCCATTGCAATGGTGGTGTTGGACTTGATGAACGCTTTGTTGGTGGCCAAGTTCATGAACATGTAGAAAATGGCGGCCGACATGACAAGCCCGGTCAAGAGCACTAGGTAGTCCTTAAACCGACTCCGCACACCTGCTAATGATAGTTTTGTTAACATTTTGCCGCCTCCTACCGTTCAAACGTTCCGAGTGCCGTTAAGATCTGTTGATAAAAATCCTGACGTGACGCCTCACCTTTGCTGAGTTCCTGACCAAGTTGCCCATCCTGCATGAACAGGAGCCGGTCACAGAAACTTGCTGAAAATGGGTCGTGCGTGACCAACAAGACGGAAACATGCTGACGCTGATTGATGTCCGTTAGTAAGCTCATCAGATCCCGCGCGGCGGTTGAGTCCAGTGCTCCAGTGGGTTCATCCCCCATGATGATCGCTGGCTCATGAACAATGGCCCGAGCAGCGGCAACCCGTTGCTTTTGCCCACCAGATAATTCTGCAGGGTACTTGTTCAGCAACGGATCGATCCGCAATGTTTCGGCAACCCGTTGAACGGCTTCATCAATTTTACTTTTGCTAACCCCTTGAAGTGACAGCGGCAACGCAATGTTCTCACGGGCCGTTAAACTTTCTAACAGGTTAAAATCTTGGAAAATGAAGCCAATTTCTTCCGAGCGGAAGTCCGATAACGCGCGCCCCTTGTAATGGCTGATTTCTTTACCGTTAACCTTGACGCTACCGCTAGTCGGTACATCCAACGTTGACAGTAAATTCAACAACGTTGTTTTCCCAGAGCCAGAGGCCCCCATGATCCCGACAAATTCACCGGCTTGGACGGTGAAATCTAATCCCTTTAACACTTCATACTGGTGCGTCTTTTTCTGACCGTATGTTTTCCGCAATTCTGAAACTTCAACGACTGGTGTTGTTTTCATATTAATAACCTCTTTCGTCATTCAGTTAGTTACTTGTGTAGTTAACCATACATGTAGCGACATATGATGTCAACCCATCATTAGCATTTTTCATTCAAATTAGCGCCCTCTTCGTCGCGAATACGGTGGTGCTTAACGGTTTAACGAACCGCGTTTACAAAAAAACGCGACCAGTTATTTTCATAACTAGTCGCGCTCACGTTACTATTTAAACATCAAGATCAGTGGTGTCACCATCGGTCTTTGGTGCCTCAGTTGCTGAATCATCCTCAGCGTCACCATCCATGTTGTAGGCCTTACGAACCTTATCATGAATCTCCTGACGCATTGCTGCGTGTTCTGGGTCTTCTAGATAAGCCTTAACGTTTTCACGTCCTTGGCCGATCCGTTCACCATCGTATGAATACCACGCACCTGACTTATCAACGATATCTTTATCCACAGCCATGTCTAACAATTCACCTGACTGTGAAATTCCCTTACCGTACATAATGTCCACTTCAGCCACCCGGAATGGTGAAGCCACTTTGTTCTTCACAACCTTGATCCGGGTTCGGTTCCCCATGACTTCCGTGCCATCTTTAATTTGTTCAGCACGACGAACTTCAAGCCGAATGGTTGAGTAAAACTTCAGGGCTCGACCACCAGGGGTGGTTTCTGGGTTCCCAAACATAACCCCAACCTTTTCACGAATTTGGTTAATGAAAATGGCAATGGTCTTCGTCTTGTTGATGGTCCCAGATAACTTCCGGAGGGCTTGTGACATCAACCGTGCCTGTAACCCAACGTGCGCGTCACCCATTTCACCTTCAATTTCGGCGCGGGGCACCAAGGCAGCGACGGAATCAATCACCACAATATCAATGGCACCAGAAGAAACCAGGGCATCCGTAATTTCCAACCCTTGTTCACCAGTATCTGGTTGTGACAGCAACAGATCGTCAACGTTGACCCCGAGGGATTCGGCATACTGGGCATCCAGGGCGTTTTCAGCATCGATGTAGGCGGCAGTTCCGCCCATCTTTTGGACTTCTGCGACGGCATGCAACGCAATGGTTGTCTTACCAGATGATTCTGGTCCGTACACTTCCACAATCCGACCACGAGGGAAGCCCCCGACACCGAGTGCATCATCAAGCTTCAATGAACCTGACGGAATGGTTGAGATTTGCGTGTTGGCATTTTCACCCAACCGCATAATGGAACCTTTACCAAAATTCTTTTCAATTTTCTTTAAGGCAGCGTCGAGCGCTGCTTGACGTGCATCAGCCAAGGGCAGATCCTCCTTCAATGACATAACCTAATGACATTATGATACCGACTCGCGCACCAAATTGCAAGAAAAATCGAACAAAAGTTCGCATTAGTTCGTGTGTTGTGTTGCCCGTAAAATCATGTTTAAACCACTTAAAACAGCGCGCCACCGGTTTAACTGCCGGTCGTCACCAAAGTGAAATTCTTGGGCAATTACCGGTTGATTGCGATAAGCCAAGCCGATCCACACTGTCCCAGCCGGTTTGTGTTCCAACGGTTCCGGTCCTGCGGCACCAGTAAAGCTGATGCCGATGTCCGTATTAAGCGTTGCTCGGGCCCGAGCAGCCATCTCCTTTGCGGTCGCTTCGCTCACCACGCCGTGTGCATCAATGGTGTGCTGAGAAACGCCCAATAGGTTAGCCTTGGCACTGGCAGCGTAGGTGACAAACCCGCCTGGGAAAATTGCTGAAACACCAGGAATCGTTCCAATCGTACTTTGAAATAAGCCCGCCGTCAGACTTTCGGCCGCCGTTATCGACAGGTTCGCCTTAATCAGCGTGTCGACCACGACCTTCGCCAAACTGTTATCATCGCCATACCCGTAAAAATACTGACCAACCCGGCTTTGAATCGTTTGCTCTAATTGATCTAGTAATTGACCAACCTTAGCTTCACTTTGCCCACTTGCCGTTAACCGCAACGTCACCTCTGCGTCCTTTGCATAGGTTGCTAACGTTGGGTTTGTTTGCGTCTCAATCAGGTCGTCTAACTCACGGGCTAATGATGCTTCACCGATCCCAAAGAAGCGCAGAACGCGCGATGTGAGGTGCTGCCGTGACTGGTAGGTTTTGACCAACAATGGTTTCGTTTCCCGATCAAACATTTCCATCAGTTCACGCGGTGGTCCAGGAAGCACCAAGTAATCAGCCCAATTAGGTTGGTGGACAAAATCGCCCACGGCCATCCCGTTGTGGTTGGGCAAGACCGTTGCACCATCAATGTACAGTGCTTGCAACCGATCATTATTTCCAAGGGTCCGGCCTGTTCGTTGGTAATGTGCTGCAATCTTTTCAAGTGCTGCCTCATCCACAACCAGCTTGCGACCCAATTGCCGTGCCACAAGTTGCTTCGTTAAGTCATCCTTTGTCGGTCCAAGGCCCCCCATCACAACAACAAGGTCACTTCGCTCCTCTGCCAACGTTAGCGCCGCTGCTAGCCGTTCAGGATTATCCCCAACAACCTGTTGGTCATACACATTGATTCCTAGTTCTGCTAACCCACGAGCAACGTAACTGGCATTGGTATTATCAATTTGGCCCAGTAAGATTTCTGTTCCAACAGCAATAATTTCAGCCTTCATTTCTTCACCACTCCTTACATACGGCAACGAACCGTTTTTATTCGTCACTTCTAGTATAAAACGTTTTTAATTGTTCAGCCCACAATAAAAGCGGTAGCCCACACTTTTCGTGTTGCTACCGCTTAATCGGTTATTTAAATCCGTCACTAAAGACACTCCGGTTTTGAACAAAGTAATCAACACCTGAGTAAATGGTGAAGAATAAACAAATGTATAACAGAATCAGGGCCATTGGCACCCCAATGTTATTAAAGAACACATTATTCAACAACAGGAAAATGATGGATAACATTTGGGTCGTGGTCTTGATTTTACCAGGATAAGCAGCCGCCATGACGGTGCCATCGTTTTCAACAATAAGTAACCGCAATCCGGTAATGGCGAGTTCCCGACAGACGATGATGGCAATCACCCATGCAGGTGCCTTGCCCATCTCAACCAAGATGACAAACGCCGTCATGACCAGCATCTTGTCTGCTAACGGATCAGCAAACTTCCCAAAGTTAGTCACAAGGTGTTGCCCCCGTGCGATTCGTCCGTCCAGAAAATCAGTCAGTGACGCCACGATGAAAATAATTGTGGCAATGAGGCTCGTGACCGGAATACTCGTACTTGCCCACACAACTGTCCCCCAGTTAAACGGAACAGCCATAATGATTAAAAAGATTGGAATCAAAATGATTCGAAAGACCGTTAATTTATTCGGTAAATTCACGTTACTGTCCCCCGCCTTTACTTAGTGGTACTTGACGCTGCCTTTAACTGTAACGTCAAGACACCGGTGGTCCCTGTCCCAGTTGTCAAATCAACATTTTTACCGTTGATCTTAACCTTTGATGAAGACCGGTTCCCGTATGAAACGGCAACAGAGGTCGCTGTACTTGGAATCGTCACCGTTTGGTCCTTACCACTGGTCAACGTTCCTTGATAAAGCGAGGTGCCACCAGCAGTAACTGACATCCATGAATCGGCGCCAGCGGCTGCGACCGTCAGTTTACTGTTTGCTGGTGCATTTTCAACGTTATACGTTAAGTTTGCGCCAGTCGTTGTGACACCAACCAATTTTTGCTTACTTGACGACTTGCTTGTTGAACTGCTTGAACTTGACGACGAACTACTTGAGCTCGATGATGAGCTGCTAGAACTTGAACTAGCAGCTGAGCTCGAACTTGATTGGTGACTGCTACTTGATGACTTCTCTGTAGCCGAGCTCACCTTCACGGAGCTACTGGACACAGCACTATGATTGCTTGACTGACGCCCATTCCGGGCGGCAAAGATCCAAATCGTCCCCAAGATCACGACCACAACCAGTGTCACGATCGCAATTGGCATAATGCCACGAACCCGATCCAACCGGGTATCTGCTTGCTCCAATTTCGCAGCCTTTGGTTCCCGCGTAGTTGGCCGCTCTGCCTCTGCTGCAATGACGTTGGCCGCAGCAGCGTGGGGCAATTGATCGTTGTAGTCCTTCAGTAATTCATCGCCGTTTAAGTCAACAGACTGGGCGTACTGCTTAATGAAGGCCCGAACATAAAAATCGCCTGGTAGTTCATCAAACTTACCATCTTCAATAGCAATTAAATAACGCCGTTGAATCTTGGTGGCTTGCTGGACGTCATCAATGGTTAACCCCTTTGCGTTCCGGGCTTCTTGTAACTTTTGACCGATTGTCGGTGTTTCTTCACTCATAAGATCAAAACTCCATCTTTTCTAGAATATACATTAATCCGTTGCTTTTCAGTATAGCATACGACAGTGGCCCGCGTGGTCATCCACCAACCCGGGCCACATCTTTAAGATAATTTTAGGAAGGTTCATTCCCATCGTCCACTGGCATAATGTCAAAAACACTAATACCATCGGACCGAATCAATGACTTCGCAACGCTTTGAATATCTGTCAGGGTCATCGCTTCCAGGACCTTCGTTTCATCCAGGAGATTAGCATTGTCAAACAGTTTTCCCTCATAAGCGTTCGCAATGGCCTCCACCGAATTTAACATCATGACGTGGTGCCCAATGGCTTCACGTTTAACTAGCTCAAAGTTAGCGTCTGCTGCTTCCCCAGTCACATACTCATCGACATGCTCTAACACATCGATCATTGCTTCGGAAAACTCACTCGGTGCCTTTGTATCACTACTGATGGTTAAGAAATGGAACCCCCGCTCAAGGGAGAAGTCATAGTCAAAACTGTCATCAATAATGCCGTCATCGTACAACTTCAGGTAGGCGGTACTGGTATCCGCAAACAACATGTCGAGTAACAAGGAAGCGGCTAAACTGTACGTTAACCCTGCCCGCCCCGTCGGCACATCATCTAACCCCCGCAGCCCAACAATGGACTTTGGCATGGTCACATCTAGGTGTCGGCTTCGATACGGTAAAATTTCCGTTTCGTCGTGGTTTTCAATGATGGTTCGGTCAATTATCTCAGGCGCACTAAACGTCTTTTCCGCCTGGTTTTTCCGAATGATTTCCATCACAGTCGCCGGGTCGAACGCACCAACAACAAATAAATTCATGTTGCTTGGGTGGTAAAAAGTCGCGTAGCTCTGTTGCAGTTGTTCTGCGGTGATTTTTGAAATGGATTCCTTGGTTCCCGCGATGTCAATGTGAACGGGTTCCGTTGGGTACAAGTTGCCAACGATGCCCATGAACAACTGCCAGCTTGGGTCGTCATCATACATCTGAATTTCTTGCCCAATGATCCCCTTTTCCTTTTCCACCGTTGCTGGTGTAAAGTACGGATCTTGAACAAAATCCAGAAGAACATTTAAATTTTCCGTTAAATGGCGACTGGCCGAAAAGAGGTAGCTTGTCCGTGTGAAGCTCGTAAACGCGTTGGCATCCGCCCCGTATTCACCAAACAAATCGAACGCATCATGATCGGCCTTTTCAAACATCTTATGTTCCAAAAAGTGGGCAACACCGTCCGGAATCGTGATGGCTTCCGTCTCGCCACGTGGGACAAACGTCCGGTCGGTGGACCCAAAATCAGTGGTTAACAGCGCGTACGTTTTATGAAAACCGGCCTTGGGCAGCAACTGAACGAAGAGTCCGTTTGGTAACGTCTCTTCAAACAACGACTCGCCAAGTTCTTGATAATCGTGTTTTTCCACAAGCAGCCTCCTAAGCTTTCAATAAATACGTGGTCGCAAGTGTCGCCAACCGTGCCACCATGGTCACGTCGGCCGGTGTCACCGCATTAATCCCGGCAACCCAGTCATCGACAGAAATCTGGTGCCCAGATAAATCATCCAGTAACCGACTCCCAATTTGGAGGCGCGGTGCATCTTGTGCGGCTTCACGCTGGTTAATTAAGGTCTCTTTGACCTGGTGAAAGCGTTGGTCGCTAAAACGACCATTCGTTAAATCGGCCAGCTGTTCACCGATAATCTTTGTCACGAGGTCCGCCTGTTCCCCATCGATTCCCGTCTGAACCGTCATGGTTTGGTTAAAGAAATTGATGCTAGAACTGGCGTAGTAGGCCAGACTCTGCTTTTCCCGAACGTTTGTAAACAGGAGTGATAACGGTGTTCCACCAAATAACCCGTTAAATACCTGGGCAGAATAGTACAACGCCTGCCCATAATCCACTGGTAGGTAGTACAGTAGATCCAACTTTGCCTGAGCCACTGGTTGGTGTTCGACCTTTGCCGTGACCGTTGTTGGAACCGCCGGCTTATACGTCATGGTGCCGGTAACGTGGTCGCGCGCGGCAAAGTCAAGCTGACGCATGGTTGCGCCGACGATGCCTTCATCAACATCACCAATCACGTAGATTCGAACCTCATCCTCTGCAATCATCCGCTGGTACTCTGCATAAACGGACGCCGGTGTTAACGCCGCAACGTCTGCCAGTCGCCCGGCACTCGGATAAGCAGCCACAACGTCCCCAAAATGAAGTTGTTGTGCTTGCAAGCGGGTGTATAACATCTTGTCTTCACTCACGGCTGTCAATGCTGCTGCAAGGTTTTCTTGTTGCCGAGTAAAGGTCGCCGTGTCAAACTGTGGCTCAGTGGCCTTGGCGTCCAGCAACGGATGATGGATCACCTCATCTAAAAAGGTGACACCGCTATTCAACAGGGCGGGATGCCCCTGTAGATACCGGCCGTTTGGCACCGTTAGGGCGAACTGGAATTGGGCAATGTCGCCGCTTTTGGTCACATTTGTACTAAAGTTTGCGCCATACATGTCACTTAACGCACTAGCAAGCGCCGTCTGCGTTGGGTATGCCGCTGAACTTGTTTCCATTAAATCAGCCAATAATGACCGCGTTGTTAATGTCTCTAACCGCGCTTTGGATGAATAACTAATTAAGATGCTAATGGTTTTAAACTGGGTTGTTGGAATGACGGTCAGGTGAACACCTGTCGTTAACTCTTGTTCCACTTTATGCCGCCTCCCGCATTTTTCTCGATATTCTCATTGCTTCATCTTAGCCGAAACGCACGATAAAAACAATCCTCTCCACCATTTCTACGGCCGGATTATTTTGGGTGAAGCTCGCCACTAATCGTCGTTATAACAGCAAACGGACGGTCACATTTTGTGATCGCCCGTTACTTACTTTTTTTCAACATTTGATGAATCTAACGAATTAAGGAGTCCGCATTCGTCCCAAACCACTTCTGATTAATTTTTGCCAACTGGCCATCTTTTGCCAACGCCGTAAACGACGTGTTGATCTTATGACGCAGCGTGACGTCCCCTTTTCGCAACCCCACCGCGTAGTCTTCGCTCGCAAAGTTACCAACGATCGTCCTGTAGGCGGTTGGATCAGCCTCGTGCTTCACGTAGTAACCCGCATACACCTGGTCAATTAAGAGGCCCTGAATTCGGTTCGCATTTAAATCAATAAACGCATCGTTAAACGTGTCGTACTGAACGGGCGCACCCTTAACGTACTGTTTCAGCAATTGTGGTTGCTCGTTAAACAGCGATTGCGCGGACGACCCTGTTTGAAGCCCCAACGTTTTGTCCTTCATCCCGGCAAAACCTGTAATACCTTGTGACCGTTTTGTCACTAACACCTGGCGATTACGTAAGTATGGGTGACTAAATGCCACCTTTGCCTGCCGTTCAGGGGTAATCGTGTATCCGTTCCAAATGGCATCGATCGTCCCGTTACGTAATTCCGTTTCCTTCATTGACCAGTCAATCGTTTGGAAATCAACCTTGATGCCATAGCGGGCAAACACTGCGCGTGCAAGGTCAACGTCATACCCCACCAGCTGACCGTTTTTCTCACGAAATCCCATTGGGACAAAACTATCATCGACCCCGATCACGATTTTGTGCCGGCGTTCAATGCGCTTCCAGGTATCCGTCGTGTCAGCGCGTTGTGTGACGCTTTGACATCCTGACAAAATGACCATTAGCATGATCAAAAGTAAGCCCGTCACCCACGGCAACGGCCGCCTCATTATTTTTCTCATCCCGTGCCTCCTATGCGTCAAGCGGTTCAACGGTCACGATCTGGTCCGCAATTTGGCGTGCAAACGGCAAATCATGGGTCACCACTAACTGGGTAATTCCTTGTTGCTTCAGGTCAACAATGAGTTCCCCGACTGTATCACGGAGCGTTGGGTCTAACGCAGAGGTTGGTTCGTCATAACAAAGAATCGCCGGTTGCATGGCGAGGGCCCGTGCGATGGCCACCCGTTGCTTTTGCCCACCGGATAACTGAAACGGATATTGATCAGCCAACTTGGTCAGGCCAAGCGACGCCATTAAATCGGTAACGGCTGCCTTGGCGTCCGCTTTCGTCCGCCCAGTCACCACCTCGGGAGCCAACATCACATTTTGAGCCACGCTCAGATTGGGGAATAAATTAAAGTCTTGGAAGACAACCCCAATTTTTCGTTCGTGACCACGATCCGTGGCGGGATCAAACGGCTGACCGTTCAGTAAAAACGTCCCCGAATCTGGCGTCTCTAACCCTGCGATACACCGCAATAATGTCGTTTTACCGGCCCCAGATGGACCAACAATGCTGACAATTTCACCATCCGGAATGGTTAACGAAAAGTCGGTTAAGATTTGCCGATTTTCAAAACGTTTATTCAACTTCACTAATTCCAACATTTTGGGACCTCCTAGCGGTAGTAACTGTAGTGTTTTTCCAACGTCCGGAGTCCGTAGGTGCAGACCAGCGTCAGTAATAAGTAAATGATCCCCACTAAAATCAGTGGTACAAGGGTCACGTCACGTGCAGACGCAACGTTTCCGGCCCGAAGTAAATCGCCCAACCCAATCACATAAACCAGTGAGGAATCCTTAACCAGGTTGATAACTTCATTCCCAACGGCCGGAATCACTGACTTAACCACCTGGGGCAAAACGATGCGTCGCAACGTTTGTCCGTAGGTTAACCCCAGCACCTTGGCCCCTTCATACTGACCGGGCGCAATGCCAGCAAACCCGCCCCGAAAAATTTCTGAAAAGTACGCGGCGTAGTTCAGAATGAACGCGAGTAAAGCGGCCGGATACCGTGCAAACACGATGTGAATGTCTGGTAAACCGTAAAAGATAAAAATCAATTGCAACAGTAACGGTGTGCCCCGCATCAGCCACACATAAAAGTTTAGGGCCAACCGGACAAGTCGCCACCGCGATCTCAATCCCACACTCACCAACATCCCCAGCGGAATAGCCCCAATTAATGTCCAAATAAAAATCTTTAACGTCATCCCGGCACCACTAAGCAGTGACGGTAAAATTTGCATTACATATGATAATGACATGGCGCTTCCTCCACATAGCTGATTAATAATTGCAATTAAAAAAGTCCTCCAACCGCTTCAGAATCTTCTGAAAAACGGTTAGAGGACGTTGGTTAACGCGGTGCCACCTCATTTTATTGCCGCTTCACAACGACAAACTCATGGAGTTAATTGATAAAAAAAACGCCCTCCTTGGTCATCAGACCAAAGAGGGCGTTTTCCGCGGTACCACCTCATGAACCCAATCATCTCACAATGACTGGCTTAGCGAGTTATCAATTAACTCCGTGGGATAACGGACCGCTCCGATCTCGCTTACTGTTAACCTACGTTAAGCACTCGGCGAGATGACTCACAGATGTGGTTCGGTCGATTGCTTGGTGATCATCTCAGCAGCGATCACTTTCTGGACAAGCTAACTAACCTACTCTTCTGTTCAATGTCATTTGTTCGTATTTGAAAAGTTGTCAATACTATAAATGTCTTTTGTCTGGCTGTCAAGCATTACCGTGAACTTTGCCGGCGAAGGTACAACTGCCGAAGCGGCAGGTAAAAGATCAACACCATAATTTCGTTGAACGCTAACGTTGGTGCTAACGCGACCACCAAGAAATCAGCAAGTGACGCTGACGTCACCCCAATGATTTGAAAGGCAATCCAGCTTAAAAGTGATTGTAATGCAAAACCCAAAAAGCAGACCAGTAATGTTGCAAATAGATTGACGGGGAGGTAACGCCGGAGCGTTTTTGCAAGCCACACAATGACTGGAAAAATAAAAACATAAATTCCCCAGTAACCCATGTAAAAAATGTCAAAGATAATTCCTGCCACCACTGCAAACCAGTAAGTAGGCATGTGAATGTCATCCTCAAAGAAGGCCGCTGCCATCAACCAGAGTGCTGTAAATTCCGGCACCATACTGGTGGAATGACGAAACAACTGGTTTGCCATTTGTTGGCTGACCGCCCCATCTAAAAAGACACACACAAACAGTCCAATGATAAAGTACCACCGGAGACGTGCAACCTGACGCATTTTCTCACCCTCCGTTAGTTCTTTGCAGCAACTGTTACGACGTTAAGACTACCCAACGTCCCAGCTGGCTTAATGTAGATCTTGTTAGCCAGACCGTAATCATCAGAGCGTGTTTGGGCAACGGTCCCAACGAAGAGCCCCTTTGGCGTAATCCCACCAAGACCACTCGTTGAAACCTTGTCACCGGCATTTAACTTGGTCTTTGATGAGATCTGGGTCATTTCAAGCAGGTTTTTATCACGGTTATACCCGGACAACACCCCGTTGACTGTTTCCCCGTTCTTATTTGTAATCTGGATGGCAAACCGGTTAGCTGAGTCACTGTCATCAGAAAGAAGCTCAACCTTACTGTTCGTCTGGTTGACTTCGGAAACCCGTCCGATGAGGCCCTTGCCGGCCACAACTGGCATGTTCTTCTTAATACCGCTCGACTTCCCCTTACCGATCACCAGCTGGTCCTGCCATGACGATGGTGTCCGGGCAATCACGTTTGCTGTGATGGTGTCGTAATCAGTCAAACTGTCGCTCAGCTTTGCATCCGCCCGCAGCTCCTTATTTTCTTGCCGTGCTGCTTGCAGTTGCACCTTATCCTGTGCCATTTGATCGACTTGCTGCTTTAACTTTTGGTTTTCATCATACGTACTCAACAATTGCGAAATGGCGTTGATCCCTGACCCAACGCCACCAGCTGGCACGCTGATGATCCGGTCCGTTAACCCTGCGACGTCATTGCCAAACTGCTGAATCACTGGCGGTGTGTTTCGTCGATCACGAACCACCACGGACAGTGTCATTAATCCCAGACAGACAATAATTCCGACTGCAACAATCACTAATCGTCTGGTTGAAAAGAATTTGTGCATGCCTTACCTCCACGTGTGCCAAATAAAAAGTGTGGTCCAAAATTGCCAGCCCAATCGTCATCCGTTCACAACTAGCTGGCATCGGTGCAGGTTTACAAAAACAGTCATTCCGTTTATAAACCCTAACCAAAGCTTTTGTCCCACACTGTTCTATTTGTTATTAACGATTGTTCCGACGCTTCATGACTTCGATGCTCTTCAATGATTCGCCAGTTCCGATGGCAACACAGTCCAACGGTTCATTTGCGATAAAGACCGGAACCTTTGTTGCATCAGAGATAACGTCTGGCAGGTTCTTTAAGAGCGCCCCACCACCCGTTAAAACGATTCCGTGATCAATCACATCAGCAGCAATTTCTGGTGACGTTTCTTCTAACGTCTCCTTGATGGCGGCAATGATCTCGTCAACCGTGTCATGAATGGCAATGGCAACATCTTCAGCCGTCACTTCAATGGTCTTTGGCAACCCAGAAATCAGGTCTCGCCCACGAACAGACGCGCCGTCCATGTCAGCAGCAGCTTCAACGGAAGCTGACCCAATTTCAATCTTGAGGTTCTCGGCGGTCGTCTCCCCAATTAACAGGTTGTACTTTTGCCGAACAAACGCCACGATGGATTCATCCAACTTATCACCGGCCATCCGGATGGAACGGCTTGAAACGATCCCACCAAGAGAAATCGTGGCAACGTCCGTTGTTCCACCACCAATATCAACAACCATGCTCCCGGTTGGATCCATTACGGGAAGCCCTGCACCAATGGCAGCAGAAAATGGTTCTTCGATCACGTACGCATCACGTGCCCCGGCAACCCGGGTCGCGTCGATCACGGCACGCTTTTCAACTTCTGTAATGCCACTTGGAACACACACCATGATGTACGGCTTTTCGGTCGTCCGACCCAGGGCCTTTTGAATGTAGTACTTCATCATGGCCACCGTTGTATCATAATCTGCAATAACCCCATTTTTCATTGGTCGAATAGCTGAAATGCTACCCGGGGTCCGACCAAGCATTTTACGCGCTTCTTGTCCAACGGCCACGACGTCACCCGTGCTCGTATTCCGAGCAACAACGGATGGTTCACGCAACACAATTCCCTTACCATCAATGTAAACGAGTGTGTTGGCCGTGCCCAAGTCGATGCCGATGTTTTTTTGTCCTAATCCAAACACTGTACTTCTTCCCTTCAAAAGACCTATGGGCCAAATCATATCGAGAGAAGTATACCATAGAAAAAACAGTGAAAACAGCTCGTTTCCACTGTTAAAGATATTTTTATGCTTCCTTAAACATCAGGGTCGTGTGGCACCGGCTGTAAGGCGTTATCCACCGTCAATCCGTGAAACAGATCATGCTCACCAAAGCTAAAGTAACTGTGCCGACCGACGATGAAACAGTCGAGCAGGTCAATTCCCAATAATTGCCCGCCGAGCCACAGCCGTTGACCAAACATTTCGTCGCTGGACGATGGGCTGGCGATGCCACTGGGGTGATTGTGAGCCACAATAATTCGGGCAGCGTTGGCTAAAATGGCGTAGTAAAACACATCTCGTGGGTGCGCGATACATGCGTCAACCGTTCCCCGAAAGATCTCTCGCCGGGCCACGACCTGATTTTTAACGTTCAGTGACAACAACAATAACGTTTCTTGCCGCGTGTGACTCAGCTCATCACTCAAGTTTATCCCAACCAACCGGCTTGACCCGGCCTGATCCCCCACGGAAAGGCGGTGCGGGACTGGTGCTAAATTAATCTGCTTGCCCATGCGTTGTAACCTCCGTTTACTGGCGTTACATAAACATACGGCAATGGCTCGCCATTATTTTTCAGAATCTGGCGCATCTTTAAATAAATGACGAACGTCACTAATAAAGTACAGGGAACCAGTAATAATCAAAACATCGTCAGCGGACAAGTTTCCTGCCGTTTCAGCCAACGCTACCTGCCAGTCTGTGTACTTTGGCACCGTCGTGGGCAAGTCCTGCGCCAATTCATCAAGGTTCGCCACCTCACGCGCACCCGGTCCAGTAAACTGTGTCAGCACCAGCTGGACGTTTGGGAGCTTTGCCAGGGTCGCCACCATTTGTGAATACGCTTTGTCTGCCAGCGCCGCAAAAATTATGGTCACCTGTTGCTGGGCAAAATGGGTCTTGATTAGTTGCGCGAGTTCCACAACGGCTGGTTCATTATGGGCGCCATCAATCACCACCAACGGCTGCTCATTAACGGGTTCAAATCGTCCTGCCCAAACGGCAGCCGCTAACCCACTGCGAATCGTCGCACCACTAATGGGGAGGCTTTCTTGCTGGTGATACATCAGGTAGGCAGCCAGTGCCGTCGCCGCATTGTCCACCTGGTAACGACCAAGCATGCTGATCGTTAGTTTACTCAGATGTTGGTCAAACCCGGTAAAGTCGAAGCGTTCATGCCATCCCGTTGCCGTTGATCGTTTCACGTGGTAGTCCCGGTCAAGTGCCAGCCATGGCGTTCCAACAGCCGTCGTCACTTCATCCAAGACACGGTTCGCGCCGTCATCGTTAATTCGCCCCGTTATCAACGGCACTCCGGGTTTTGCGATCCCCGCTTTTTGCCAGGCAATCTTTTCCACCGTGTCACCCAACATTTTCATGTGGTCCATGCCGATGGTCGTAATGATCGACAATAACGGTGTGATGACATTGGTTGAGTCGAACCGCCCACCAAGACCGGCCTCCACCAACACAATGTCCGCATGCCCTTCTGCAAAGTACAACAGCATCATGGCCGTTAGGGTTTCAAATTCTGTGGGACCACCCTCTGGCAATTCATCATCCAAAACAGCTTCAACTTCGGCGACTTGTTGAACGAGCCGCAAGATGGTGTCATCGTCCACCGGGGTTCCGTTGACACTGATCCGTTCGTTAAACCGGACCAAAAATGGTGACGTAAAGCTCCCCACCGTTAGGCCATCGGCTTCCAGCAACGACCGAAGAAACGCCAACGTGGACCCCTTTCCGTTAGTTCCGGCGATGTGGATCATTTTCACGTTGGTTTCTGGGTGCCCAAGCCGATCGAGCAAGAGCATCATTCGTGATAACGTCGGTTGCTTCTTAAATTTTGACCGACTGTGGACATAGGCCACGGCTGCTTCATATGTTTCAATCAACTTCATCAACCCCTTACCGTTCCAATTAATGTTCAATGCGTTTATCATACCACGTTGGTTTTGCCCAAGCCGGTGTTGGAACCTAAAAAGACTGATCACCCGCACTCGGGTAATCAGTCTTTTGTGATGCATTTATGCCACTAAGCTTAACGGTTCGCCTTAACTTCAGCTAACCGACTGGTTGCAGCAGCCAACTTTTGTTGCCAATCTGCTTGCTTAGCCCGTTCTTCGTCAACCACCGCTTCCGGTGCATTCGCGACAAAACGTTCATTCCCCAGTTTCTTTTCGGAGCGGTCAACTTCGTTTTGCAAGCTTGCCACTTCTTTTTCTAACCGAGCGATTTCATCATCAAGGTTGATCAATTCTGCTAACGGAATGTACACCTCTGCGTCAGAAATGATTGCTGACATGGACAATTGTGGTGCAGTCACGTCTGCGCCAATTTCCAACCGACTTTGGTGACAGAAACGGTCAATGAATTCCTGATTTGCTTCAAACAAGTCCGTCAGTGCAACACTGTTTGTCTTGATCAGCAGTTCAACGGCACTACTCATTGGTGCGTTTGCTTCGTTTCGAATGTTCCGCACAGCCGTGATCAACTCGATCAGGTGATCCATGTCCGTTTCGGCCTGGTCATCATTAAAGTCAGCGTGCACTTCTGGGTAGGCAGCAACCATGATGGATTCCCCATCATGCGGCATGTCCTGCCAAAGTTCTTCCGTCACAAACGGCATGATTGGGTGCATCAACCGCAACGTTTGGTCCAGCACGTAACCCAGAATGTTTTGGGTGGCGGCCTTTGCGTCTGCGTCGTCGCCGTTCAGCACTTCCTTGGTCATTTCGATGTACCAATCACAGAAGTCATTCCAAATGAAGTTGTACAGGGCCCGGCCCACTTCACCAAATTCAAACTTATCAAACAGCCGGTGAACATCAGCCGTAACCTTGTTCAAGCGGTTTAAGATCCACCGGTCGGCCAAGTTCCACTGGTCCTTTGGTGGCAACACTGGTTTATCCATGTCACCTAGGTTCATGATGACGTAGCGACTGGCGTTCCAGAGCTTGTTGATAAAGTTCCAACCGGCGTCCAGTTTTGCAGAATCATACCGAACATCCTGGCCAGGCGTCGACCCAGTTGCCAAGAACCAGCGCATGGCGTCGACCCCGTACTGGTCGATCACGTCCATTGGGTCGATCCCGTTTCCGAGGGACTTACTCATCTTTCGGCCCTGTGAATCACGCATCAGCCCGTGCATCAGCACGTTTTTAAACGGCCGGCGTCCGGTAAATTCAACGGACTGGAACATCATCCGGGAAACCCAGAAGAAAATGATGTCGTAACCGGTAACCAGGTCATCCGTTGGGAAGTAGCGTTCAAAGTCAGCGCTATCCTCGTTTGGCCAGCCCATGGTCGTCATTGGCCACAATGCAGAACTAAACCACGTGTCCAAGACATCTGGATCTTGTTCCCAGTTGTCCGCATCAGCTGGTGCGTCCATACCAACGTAAGTTTCGCCCGTCGTCTTGTTGTACCACGCTGGGATTCGGTGACCCCACCACAACTGCCGTGAGATAACCCAGTCATGGACGTTTTCCATCCACTGTTCATAGGTATCCTCAAACCGTGATGGCCAGAACGTCACCTTGTCGTCCGTCTTTTGGTGAGCCAGTGCCTGTTCGGCCATTGGCTTCATCTTCACGAACCACTGGGTGGACAGCCGAGCTTCCACTTGAACCCCGGTCCGTTCGGAGTGCCCAACCGAGTGCGTGATTGGTTCGATGTTGATCATCCAGTCGCCCGCTTCAAGGTCAGCCACAATTGCCTTCCGAGCGTCAAACCGGTCCATGCCGTTGTACTTACCGGCATTTTCATTCATGGAGGCATCATCGTTCATCGTGTTAATGCGTTTCAGGTCGTGGCGGTTCCCAACCAAGAAGTCGTTAGGATCGTGCGCCGGCGTAATTTTAACCATTCCGGTCCCAAACTCAGGATCAACGTATTCATCCGCAATGATCGGAATTTCCCGGTCAACCAACGGTACCTTGATGTGTTTGCCCACTAACGCCTTGTAGCGCTCGTCACTTGGGTGAACCGCAACAGCCACGTCACCAAACATTGTTTCTGGCCGGGTTGTTGCGATTTCAATGTAGTCGCGGCCTTCATACGTTGTGCCATCCGTAAACGGATACTTCACGTGGTAAAAGGCGCCTTCGTCGTCCTGGTGCAACACTTCAATGTCAGACAAGGCTGTTCGTGCTTGTGGGTCCCAGTTAATGATGTATTCGCCGCGGTAGATCAAGCCCTTATTGTACATTTCAACAAAGACTTTCCGCACAGCTTCAGAAAGACCGTCGTCTAACGTGAACCGTTCGCGACTGTAATCCATTGACAGCCCTAACTTCGCCCACTGCTTGTGGATGGTGTTTGCGTACTCATCTTTCCAGTCCCAAACCTGTTGAATGAACTTTTCGCGACCAAGGTCGTAACGGGTGATTCCCTGTTCACGGAGCCGCGCTTCAACCTTCGCCTGGGTGGCGATCCCTGCGTGGTCCATTCCTGGAACCCACACAGTGTCGTACCCTTCCATCCGCTTATAACGGACCAACATATCTTGCAATGCGGTGTCCCACGCGTGACCTAAATGAAGTTTCCCGGTCACGTTTGGTGGGGGTAACACAATGGAGTAAGGTTTGGCTTTCTTGTCGCCTGAGGGCTTAAACAGCCCGGCGTCGAGCCACTTTTCATAACGGCCGTCTTCGACCATGTGTGAATCATATTTGGTTGGTAAATCTTTGGTTGTCATGACAATGATCCTTTCTTTACGGCGGCATGGCCACCAATTGATAATCGATTAAGTCCTGAAACAGAAAAATCGTCCTAATTTCATAACGAAATTAGGACGATTACTCGCGGTACCACCTAAATTGGGTGTTATCACCCCACTCAAGCACACTTAACGCGTGTGGGTCGGTCCCGCTTACTACGAATCAAATGACTCATGTTCAGCGACACAGCAAACAAGGTACTTTCGCCGTCCCGGTCACCACTGACTCACATCACCCGTCAGCTTGCTGAAGGTGCCCGCGCGCTACTCTCTTGTTTTTAGCGATTCATAATTCTGTCTGTTTCAGTGTTATTAATGATAGGCTGTCGCCACCACATCGTCAAGCTTAATTATTAAATTGCCCCAGTGCATCAAGGGCAGCTAGATAATCTGGTTCCCGGTGGAGATCTTGGACAACCTGGCGATAGACGGCCTCACCGTCGGCAGTAAAGACGTAAACGGCCCGTGCCAACACGTCAAGGTCTGGAATCAATAGGTTTGTCGCATAACCAAAGGATTGTTCCTGGTCTGACAGAACCGTTAAGTTCGCCACACCTTCGGCAGCACACCAGTTTTGTTGCTCCTGTGGCGTGTTCATTGAAATCGTCACAAAACGCACATTTTTATGATGATCCGCCTGCTGATTAAACTTTTTCGTTTGCAGTGAGCAAACCGGCGTATTTAAATCCGGTACGACACTGATCACCAACGGTTTGCCCAGTAATTCAGCCATTTTGACCTTATTACCATCCGCATCAAAGACCTTAAAATGGGGTAGTGCTTCACCAACAGCTAATGGCTCACCAACAAGTTGAACATTATTACCATCTGCAACGATTTCCACGAGGACCACTCCTTAATTCAATTTAAAATTTAGGCATATTCATTTAACACCGCCTAATTGTGGTTAATTCTAACTCATTTAGACATGATGTAAAACCAAAATGACCTCATCAAAATGCTTTGTTAAGAAAATCGCCAACCGCACATGGCGCTGAACGCATCATTAGATGGTTTGCTCTTGACCATTAAGGATGACGGTCAGCGGTTCACCACTGATTCGGCTAACCGTGGCCCCATTTTGATCCACGTGAACTTCAATTAAGCGGCCCCGGAATAACTGCCGGAACTGGTAACTAGTCCATTTCTTCGGTAAGAACGGTGTGAAGTGCAGCTGATCATCATGGACCCGCATGCCGGCAAACCCTTGAACAATGGCTAACCAACTCCCGGTCATCGAGGTAATGTGTAGCCCATCGTCAGTATCATTATTGTAATTATCAAGGTCTAACCGTGACGTCCGTTCATACATTTCCACAGCCTTATCCTCATAATGAAGATCAGCCGCCAAAATGGAATGGATCGCCGCTGACAAGCTTGATTCATGGACCGTTAGTGGTTCGTAGAAGTCAAAGTTGGCCTTCTTTTCGGCCGGGGTAAAGTCGTCAATGAAATCCCAGACCCCTTGCAAGACATCCCCTTGCTTAATGTATGGAGACCGCAAAATTTTATCCCATGACCAGTGCTGATTGATTGGTAATTGATCTGCCGGAATCGCACTGACGGGTTTAATGTCCTTATCCAAGAACCCATCATGTTGAACGAAAATGCCTAATTCATCGTCTGATGGCAAGTACATTTTGTCCACGATTTTTTGCCATTGTGCCTGTTCGGCCGGTATTACGTTAACCTTAGCCGCTTGTGTTTCATCAAGTTGAGCCAAAATTGACAATGTGTAACGCAAGGTCCACTGGGCCAAGTAGTTGGTGTACCAGTTATTATCAACATTATTTTCATATTCATCAGGACCGGTCACCCCATGAATCATGTACTGCTGGTGCCGTTCTGAAAAGTGAACCCGGTCTGCCCAGAAGCGTGAAATCCCAACCAGTACTTCACTTCCTTCATGTAGAACGTAACTCGTGTCACCCGTGTAACGGGTGTAGTTATAAATCGCAAACGCAATGTCGCCATCACGATGAATTTCTTCAAACGTAATTTCCCATTCGTTATGTGACTCGATCCCGTCAAACGTCACCATCGGGTACAAGGCACCAGCCAGTCCCTGCATCTTGGCGTTGTGGTAAGCACCGTCAAGTTGTTGGTACCGGTACATTAAGAGGTTACGTGTTACCTGTGGATCCGTAACACCAAGGTACACTGGAACTGCAAAGGCCTCTGTGTCCCAGTAAGTCGCACCACCGTACTTTTCACCAGTAAAGCCCTTTGGTCCGATGTTTAACCGCGAATCGTCACCATAGTAGGTTGAAAACAGTTGGAAGAGGTTAAAGCGAATCCCCTGTTGGGCCGCCAGATCGCCGTCAATCTGCACATCACTATTTTCCCAGCGGTCTGTCCAAATGGCAGCATGATCAGCCAATAGGTCTTCGAAACGACGCTTAGAAACCTGGTCCATTAACGTCTGAAGGGCTGCCGATAACGCTACCTGATCAGAGTAATCACGGGATGAAACCACCACCACCCGTTTAGTAAAGGACGTCTCACTTCCGGCGGCAAGGCTTCCGCTAACCGTCGTTGTTGCCGTCAGGTCAGTGGTTGAAGCAGTCGCTGAATCCGTCAAGTCAGTGGTGTTGACCATGCCCATTCCGACCATGAACCGTGGCGTTCCAAACGGATTTTCCTTGGTCATCGAAATAAGTGTGCCCTGATTGCCGGTTGCCTTCTTTTCAAGCACATTCCAGAAGCGCTCGTCGTAGTTTGCATCCTCATTTTGAACATCTGCATCAAGTTCAGAGGTCACCTTTAGATCAACCGCCGTTGCCCCGACGTTTTTCGCTGTGACCCTGATAACGGCCAGCTCTTTTTGTGCAGCACTGATAAACCGTTCGAACGTCAACGCAACCGTGGCGTCGCCTTTGGTCACCGTAAACGACCGGGTTAAGACTGCCCGTTTCATATCAAGGTTCAATTCAAAATCACGAATTTGATCAGTGGCTAAATCAACGGGCGCACCGTTGATCATGATGTTCATTTTGATGAAGTTCGTTGCGTTAATGACCTTCCCAAAGTACTCGGGATACCCATTTTTCCACCAACCAACCCGCGTCTTGTCGGGGAACCACACGCCCCCAATGTACGTGCCGGGAAGTGTGTCACCACCGTAATTTTCTTCAAAGAATCCCCGAAGGCCCATGTTGCCGTTTCCTAAACTTGTCATGGACTCCTGAAGCCGTTTATCGGTGGGATTAAATTCATGTGTGACCACGTTCCATGGTTCAATTTCAAACGTTTGTTTCATCATCTTTTCCTTTCACTCGTCGTCATTAACTTATTCAGCGTACGTTTCGTGCACGATCCCAACGGAGCAAGCGCCCAGAAGAAGTAAGATTCCTGATAGCAAAATCATTACTGGCATGGATGAACCCAGCAGTGGGAACAAGCCAAAACTCAATAAACTGGCAACAATTTGTGGTAAACAGATGGACCCATTGAACAAGCCTAAGTAAGTCCCCATGTTGGCGCCAGAAAGCGCGTTCGTCAAAATGGTGAATGGGAAGGCCATCATGGAAGCCCAGGCGATTCCGATCAGAATAAAGGAAATGATCAGTAACCACCGGTCATGAATGAAGAAGACGGAACCAAAACCAACGGCTCCTAAAGCTAACCCAATTGAGTACGCCTGTTTATGCAAGTTGTTCGGGACCCGTGCAATAACCAGTGACCACACAACGGCGGCCAGTGATTGAACAGCTGACATTACCCCAAACCAGTTACCAGCTGCTTGATACCCTGCGCTGGCAGGATCAACCGCCTGCCACACGTTTTTCGCAATGGCCCCAGTGCCGTATGTCCATAAGTATTGGAATCCCATCCAGCAGAAGAATTGAACCACTGTGACCGTCCAAAAGACTTTTGGTGCCTTCGCCAACAACTTAAACATGTTACCGCTTTGCTTGTTCGCGTCAACATCAATGTTGTGGTAGCGGGCGTACGTTGCTGGATCGTATTCCTTGACCCGGAAAACAGTAAAGAGACTGCAGACAATTAAGATAACCGCCCCAACGTAGAACGAAACAACAACGGATTGAGGGACAACCCCCTTCTTAGCGGTGTTCGCAACCCCAATGGCTGTTAACAAAAATGGGAAGATGGAGGCCAGAACTGCCCCGGTGTTTGATAAGAAACTTTGAACCCCGTAAGCGAACCCCTTTTGGTCATCATTCACCATGTCACCGACCATCATCTTAAACGGTTGCATTGCGACGTTACTAGATAGATCCATAAACAGAATCGTGATTGCACCAAACCACAGTGCGGCTAGTGACGCGTACCCGAACCCGAAACTACCAGCGTTCGGCAGCAAGCACATAACGATCACAGCCACAACCGCCCCAATCAAGAGGTACGGAATCCGGCGGCCATACCGTTTTGACCAAGTCCGGTCAGAAAAGTACCCCACTAATGGTTGAACGACTAACCCGGCTAACGGGGGTAAAATGAAGAACGCCCCGAGCTTTGTTGGATCGGCACCAATCGTTTGAAAGATCCGCCCCATGTTTGAACTTTGCAGTGAAAACGCCATTTGAACCCCAAGAAAACCAAAACTAATCATCCAAATAACGCTAGCAGGTAACGTTGGCAACTTGTGCTTTGCCTGTTCCTGTGGTTTCGTAGCGGTCGTTGCCGCTGGTGATCCGTTGTCTTCTGACATCTTTGTCTCCTCCAACTACTTCCGATAACAATAATAGCAAACAAACAGAATGATCATTCACGCTTAAGCATCTCCTATTATGTAACCGCTTACACAAAAATGCAACCGTTTGCGCAACTTTTCTTTCCCCGTTATTTTGTCATTAACACCTCAATACCATTCCCACCAGCTCTTTAGCGGAACAAAAAAAGTGTTTGTCTTTCCAAAATAATTTTGGAAAGACAAACACTTTTATTTAAACAAATGGCCTGAAGACCATGCGGATAGTTTTAATTCAACGTTTCAAACGGCACGATCAGGCGATTTTCCTCACCGACCGTGGTGGTGTGGTGACGAAAGACCAGCTCAGCCGCCGCCGCACCCAACCGTTCTGGGTAGAGATCAATTGAATGAAACATCACGTTTGGAAGTGACAGCGCCACCGACCGGTTGTAACTCACAACCGGTAACTGATCATGTGGATGAAGCTGTTGCCACTGCTGATAAAAAGCGAGGCCAATCAAATCATCACTGGCAAGGATGCCGTCAATTTGATCATGCTCACTCAACCAGTCGGCTAACGCTGCGTGGGGTAACTGCACTTGTAACGTTGGAACCCCCCGTTTGACCGCGACGCCCATGAACCCGCGACGGCGGTTTTGTTCATATGGCCAGTCAGCCACGGACCCAACAAACACCGGGCGGTTGACGTGCAACCGATCAATAAGGTAAGACGCCCCGGCTGCTCCGGCCGCAACGTTATCATTATCGACATAATCATCCGCGTGGGCTGCGCTTGGTTGCCCAATAATGACAAACCGAAGCCCGGCCTGCCGGAGATAATCTGCCACCGGATCATCCTCATGGGCATACAGCAGGATAAACCGTTTGACCTTCGCCTGATCGACCATGGCCACGACGTTTGCTAACACATCGTCGCTCTCCTGGCCGATAGCAACGGATAACACGTAATGGCGACTCATCAACACGGTGTTGATACCCCGCATTGCGTCAATAAAGAACGGGTTCTCTTGGTCGCTCGCCGCGTTTGGAGGAAACACAACCCCCACCACATTGGCCTCACCGCGGGTCAAACTTTTCGCGTTATAGTTGGGCACGTACCCCAGCCGTGACGCTAAGGACTGAATCTTCCGGCGGGTTGCCATTGAAATGCGCGGATTATCGTTTAAGGCTCGGGACGCCGTTGAAACAGAGACGCCGGCCTGTTCCGCAATATCACGGATTGTTATCATGTTTCCACCTAACTTATGACTAACGACTTACAGCAGCTCGGCGAATACGTCAGCCTGCTGATTCAAGAATGTGTCTCCTGGGCGAATCTCGGTCATCTTCACGCCGGCCAAGGCTTCTTCCAGTAACCCATCAACGTCGATCCGCTTTTCAAATTCACGGGTCCGTTCGAGGTTGGGTTTTGTTTTTGGTGCTGGTGGCGCAAAAATTGTACAACAGTCTTCAAAAGGAAGGACGGACAAATCAAACGTATCAATTTGCTTGGCAATGTCGATAATTTCGTTTTTATCCATCGAAACCAGTGGCCGTAAAATTGGCATCGCCGTCACATCATTAATGGCCATCATGCTTTCCATCGTTTGTGAGGCAACCTGGCCCAGTGATTCGCCGTTAAAAATGCCCAGTCCATGACGTTTTTCGGCTAACGCAACGGTCAACCGGAGCATCATGCGCCGTTGAATGGTCATCAAATACCCTTCTGGCGCCTTTTCCTTAATTTCTTCTTGAATCTTGGTAAACGGCACTTGAATAAACCGAATTTTCCCGGTGTATGGCGTTAACTTACTGGTCAATTCCATTGCCTTATCCAGCGCCTGTTGACTGGTATATGGCGGACTAAAGAAGTGCACCATTTCGACCTGAACGCCCCGCTTCATGGCAAGGTAGGCGGCAACTGGTGAATCGATCCCACCAGATAACATCATCATCCCTTTACCAGCGGTTCCGACTGGCATCCCCATGGCGCCATCAAACGTCTCACTGGATAAAAAGATCCCGTTGTTTCGGACTTCGACCCGCAACGTTAAGTCAGGGTGTTTCATTTGGACATGAATGTCGTCAAACGCGTTTAAAATAACGCCCCCAACGTGGTCATTCATCTCGTACGTGCTTAACCCGAAGTGGTGATTGGACCGGCGGGTATCGATCTTAAACGTCATTCCTGGTTGGTACTGTTCCGTGACCATCTTAACGGCCATTTCATCCACCAACTGTTGATCCAAATCAACCTTTACGGATGGCGAGTAGTTCTCGATCCCGAAAACATTGCTCAGTCGTGCCATCACACCGGCAGAGTCAGCACCATTTAACGTTAAGTGCATCCGGTCATGATCTGGATGCACCTTCACGTCAGGGAAGTCGTGAAGCACGCCACGAACGTTACTCCCAAGTCGGTCAATAAATGACTTTCGGTTTTTTCCCTTGGTGGATAACTCGCCGTAGCGAACCATAATTTCATCGTACTGCATGGACAATCCTCCTTTAATGTTGAACGGCTAATCGTTCATTTTATGAATTAATTTTTTTAAACTGTTCGTATAATTGATCAAAGACCTTGTTAAACGTTTCCGCTTCGGCCAGCGTATTCTTTTCGTCGAGACTCACCCGAACGGCACTCGTAGACACATCATCAGCAACGTGCATTGCTTTTAATGTGCTGGAAGCCAAGTGCTTTTTCGATGAACAAGCACTGGTTGTTGAAATGTAAATATCATGGTCTTCAAACGCGTGCACGATTGTTTCACCACGGACACCCTCAATCGCAAAACACAAAATATGCGGTGCAAAGTGGTCATCATTATCCTGTGAGAACAGCGTGACCTTGGGAAAATCCTTAATGTGATTTAAAATCTTCGCCCGAACGGCTCGTTCAGTGGCCACGTGGGTTGCTTCATCCGTCAGTAAAAGCCGCAGGGCCCGGGCCATTCCAGCAATTGCTGGGAGGTTTTCAGTCCCACTCCGAAGGTTGCGTTCCTGCCCGCCACCGGTCATTAACGGTGCCAATCGCTTGCCTGAACGCGCGTAAATGAACCCGATGCCGCGTGGTGCATGAAATTTATGCCCGGAAAAGGTAATGAAATCGACCCGGTCATTAAAAATCAGGTCTGAAATCCCCTTACCAATGCCTTGAACCGCATCAATATGGAAGTGAATGGTTGGGTAGGGCGTCAGCACATTAGCAATTTCAGTCAGTGGTTGAATGCTACCAACTTCATTATTAACGGCCATTACTGACACTAAAATGGTGTCTGGCCGAATCGCGGCCTTCACATCAGCTGCTGATACACGGCCCTCAGCGTCCACGGGGAGGTACGTAATCTCGTAGCCAAGCTGCGCTAACTGTTCCATAGAATTGTGGATGGCTGGGTGTTCAACCGCGCTGGTGATGATGTGGCGACCAAACGCCCGCTTTTCCATCGCCGTGCCCTTAACGACCCAGTTATCCCCCTCAGTCCCACCACTCGTGAAAAGAATTTCACTCAGATGAACACCAAGTAAGTCGGCAATCTGTTGCCGTGATTGTTCCAGCAGGTTGTAGGCCTGCTCACCAAAATTATGCAAAGACGACGGGTTGCCCCAAATGCTCTCACTCACCTTGGTATAGGTCGTCAAAACAGATGGATCCACTTGTGTTGTTGCACTGTTATCAAAGTAAATCATGTTGTCCCTTCTTCGTTTAAAATTCGGTTCGACTCGAGTTAAAAACTTGAATCAGTATAGCACGTTTTCGCCCAGTCACCTAGCGTTGGTCCTGCGGGTTAGTTTCCAAACAAAAAAGGCGGTCTTAACGCACCGTCTTCTTTGCTCCAGCTATTCCTGAACACCTTGTGAACCGTAGTAGTTATTTTCAATTCGCTTGTAGGCACCAGGTTCAACCTGATCCAACGCGCTCGCCATCGTTTCCAGTGCCTCGGCATACCGATACTGTTGACCAAACTCACGTTGGGCCTTCGTCCAGGCCGTTGCCATAATCTCGTTATTTTGCCGGTAGCGATTGGCATACTGCATGAGTTGTTCAGCAAGCAGCGCACTGTCCCGTAAGTCCTGACTCTTTTCATTTAAGGTCGACATGTCCGCTTGGATCATCACCAATTGTTTTGTAATGTCTTCCATATTAATCCGAGTCCGACTTAACGACTTCCCAAGCTTTTCAACTTCGTCACTGACCACGTAGAAATAGTCCAAGTAATCCTCAGGCAATCCGGGCAGATTTAACCCCTCAATTTGGCGCTTGATCGTGTGCATTTGGTTGTCAAACTGTTGGAACCGGTCCCGGGCGGCCTTTTCATGAGTTCCGAGATCCTGGATGCTTGTGTTAATCTGTCGTTGTCGCTGTTCAATGTTTCTCAACGCCTCCAACTGAGCCAGCTGATGCTTCGCAACCGTTGAAAAACTAACGGTGTGGGTCACAAGCCCGTTTTCATCCGTTTGCTGTTGTTCAACCACCCGTTGAATTTCGTCAGACATCGATTTAGCGTTGTTTTCCTCACCATGATCCAACACGTAACTTTGGCTCAACCGATCAATTTCAATTTGGAGCGCATGATTTTGCCGTTGTGCATGAACAACAAAATCGTGAACCTCTTTTTGCTGTTTGCCGACCGTTTCCTTGGCCGTCATTTCTTGCTCCATGACGTCATACAGCGCATCGATCTGTGCCGCAATGTCTTTATTTGCTGTCGTAACTGTGGTCAGATCTAAGTTCGCCAGCTCCTGGGTCGCCGCTTGGATTTCATGACGAGCCTGGTTGACCTGCCCCAATACATCAACATGATCAAACACATAATTTTGAGCGATCAACTGTTGATACCCTTCGGTAATATCATTCAGCTGATCGTTAAACCCAGTCTTTAAGTCATCATACAATGCCGGAATCGCCGCAATCAGCTGTTCCAACGCGTCCGTATCTGTCGTTAGTTGCTCTAGCACTGCTTGTGCCGCAACGTGGTCACCTTGACTTGATAACGTTGTGAACTCATCAAACTGGTCTTCTAGCTGTGCTAACTGTGCTTCTAACTGATCAATACTGGGACCAAAGCTCAGGTTTTGCGATAGCAACACCTTCCGAAGATCCTGATACTTTTTCTCCAACCGGTCAACGGCTTCATGGTGTTCTTGGTCGACCTTTTTTAACTCGATCAATCCGTTGTGAACGTGTTCTAACCGTTCTTCCGCTAAGGTTGCGAGCTCCTCAGCCTGTTTTTGTTCGTTGTGTGTTTTAACGAAGTTGATGCCACGAACATCTAGCGTCACTTCATCAAGCGTGCGGTTTAACGCTGGTAACGTCCGTTCCATGACGTCACGATATTCCTCAATGAGGCTATCAAACGCCGCCAATGATTGGCCCGTAAGGCTCATTTGTCGACCAGCCTCGACCTGATCCCCCACGCCCAGCTGTTGTAAGTCCACTAAGCGATCACGCAACACACTCACCTTGTGCGTTGTGATCCGTTGAAAGGCAAACACTGAGCCGTATAGAATAACTGCTAAAACAACAATCCCAATTAACACTTGAATCATTATGCACGTCCGTCCCCGTTCGCAAGCACGAATGACTTGCTTTTTTGAATAAAATCTTTACACTTTATGTCATTATTTGACCTTTCGATCAGCTAATGAACGATACCTAATTAAAAGTATAGCATAGCAGGTTTTAGCCGTTAGGTTACGTTTACATGACTTTATCATTATCTTAGAAAATCTGGAGGCCTCATCACATGAATTCTTCCTCACCATCGCTCCTTGCCCAACAATTGGACGCCTTACTCACGGACGAACACGACACCATTGCCAATCTGGCCAACGCGTCAGCACTCCTGATGGAAACTGTCCCTGACCTGAACTGGGCGGGCTTTTACCTCTACCATAAGGCTGATAACGAATTGTGTCTCGGCCCATTTCAGGGACGGGTTGCCTGCGTCCACATTCGCCCAGACCGTGGTGTGTGCGGGGCTGCCTTTACCAGTCAAACGTCACAACGGATTGCAGACGTTCACGCCATTGCCGATCACATTGCCTGTGACGCTGCTAGTAACGCCGAACTGGTCATCCCCCTCACGAAAGATCATGTTCAGTTTGGTGTCCTCGACCTCGACTCACCCACACTGAACCGATTTAGTGCGGATGACGAAACAGAATTAACTGCTTTTGCCGCGGTGTTAATGCGCCACCTTGACATAACGGCGTAAAGCACGGTATACTGTTCCAGTTGTAAAATTTGCAGCAGTAGGTGGTAAGCTCGTCAACAGATTGGTGCTGCGCCGTCAGGTCAGTTCAATTAGTAACCGGGGCTGCTCCGGTGAACCTTGCAAAGCGATCTGCACGAATACCGAACCTACACTTCGCATCTTTTACTCCAAACAAATTATTTGGAGGACATACAATATGTCACGTTATACAGGTCCTTCTTGGAAGATCTCACGTCGTTTAGGCGTTTCTCTTTCAGGAACTGGTAAAGAATTAGCTCGTCGCCCTTATGCTCCTGGTGACCACGGCCAAGGCCGTCGTGCCAAGATTTCAGAATACGGGATGCAATTACGTGAAAAGCAAAAGTTGCGTTTCACATACGGCATGAGCGAACGTCAATTTGCTAACCTTTTCCTTAAGGCTGGTAAGATCCGTAAGGGTACTCATGGTACTAACTTCCTCGTTCTGCTTGAACGTCGTTTAGACAACGTGGTTTACCGTTTAGGTTTGGCAACAACTCGTCGCCAAGCACGTCAATTGGTTAACCATGGTCACATCACTGTTGATGGCAAGCGTGTCGACATTCCTTCATACGAAGTTAAGGTTGGCCAAGAAATCGCCGTTCGTGACAAGTCAAAGAAGATGGTTATTATCCAGGCCGCTGTTGAAGCCGTTGTTGGTCGTCCTTCATACGTTGAATTCGACGCTGACAACTTAAAGGGTTCATTGGTTCGCCTGCCAGAACGTGAAGATCTGGATGCTGAAATTGACGAATCATTAATCGTTGAATACTACAACAAGTTGTAATTTCCTGTTACACCTTGTTACAAAACCGTTGCCAGTTGGCAACGGTTTTTTGTTTGCGTCGGCCCCGCCGTTTGTTCCAAACGGAATGTGCTATACTAACAACATCAAGGAGACAGGAGGCTAGTTTTTTTATGGCTGATAATCAACAAAACACAGGTGACCCCAATCAACGGCTATCAAACGCAATGTACGGGACCCCAAAAATCAATCCCGATGAGCAACGCCACTACCTCGGGACTTTTCGTGAGCGTGTTGCCCTGTCCATGACCGTTGCCCAGTTAGAAAGTGGCGATTATCTAACGGCCCTCGGAACAGATTTAGAACAGCGTGACGAAGCAACTCACACCATTTTTCTAAATGGTAACCTTGGTCAGGAGGCTCTTGGCCCCTACATCCGCCTCGCCACAATGCATGCTGTCGCGTTCACCATCAAAAATGATCCGCAATACAAAACGGCACCAACTGATCTTGCCCTTGTCATCGCAGCCAAAGAGGCCATTGATGTGGACCCGATCGACATTGCCTTAAAGTATCCAGCGGCAACAACTCAATCACAGGCGCCATCATCACAACCTTCCTTTTGGCACCGCCTTTTTAAATGACGGCGCCCTCAATTAGATGACTAACGCCTAAGCGGCTGACTTCCTCGTTCAGGAAATCAGTCGCTTTAATTCACCACTTCATTAATCATCGATTTATTTTCAGTCCACACTATTTCTGATTGGAGGAACTTCATCCATGCAACCCCTCGCCTACCGAATGCGACCAAAGCGCATTGAAGACATCGTTGGGCAACAACACCTGGTTGGTAATGGCAAAATCATCAGCCGAATGGTAAAAGCAAAGATGCTTTCATCCATGATTTTGTACGGCCCACCGGGAACCGGCAAAACCAGTATTGCAAGTGCCATTGCTGGGTCCACAAAATATGCCTTTCGAATGCTCAATGCCGCCACTGACGGTAAGAAGGAACTACAAATCGTTGCCGCTGAGGCTAAAATGAGTGGGACGGTCGTGCTCTTACTTGATGAAATTCACCGGCTCGATAAAACTAAGCAAGATTTTTTACTCCCATTGCTGGAGAGTGGTGCGATTATTTTAATCGGGGCCACCACGGAAAATCCCTACATTAACATTAATCCGGCCATTCGCAGCCGAACCCAAATTTTTGAGGTTCACCCCCTTACCCCCGCAGACATCACGGTCGCCATTGATCGGGCCTTAGATGACACTACAAACGGACTTGGAAACATTAACGTTCACCTTGAGGAGAATGCGAAACAGCACTTGGCCACGACGACAAACGGTGATTTGCGGAGTGCACTAAATGCGCTCGAACTCGCCGTAAAGTCCACAGATCCAGATGAGGATGGCGTAGTGACCATCACGCTCCCAATTATTGAAGAATGTTTGCAACGAAAGGCCCTGTCCGCTGATAAAGATGGCGACGCCCACTATGACGTCATCTCTGCGTTTCAAAAATCGATTCGTGGTTCCGACACGAACGCGGCCCTTCACTACATGAGCCGTTTGGTCGCTGCTGGCGATCTGACGATCATTTGTCGCCGGCTCCTTGTGATTGCTTATGAGGACGTCGGTTTGGCTAATCTTCAAGCGGCGACCCACGCCGTCGCTGCTGTAACCGCGGCACAACAGCTTGGTCTGCCCGAGGCCCGGATTCCGTTGGCGGATGCAGTCATCGAACTGTGCCTGTCACCTAAATCCAATTCCGGCATCAATGCCGTTGATGCTGCCCTTGGTGATGTCACTGCTGGTCATGGTGGCGCTGTTCCGGACCACCTGAAGGATGCCCACTATCAAGGGGCCGCAGCACTCGGTCACGGCACTGATTATCAATTTCCTCATGATCATCCAAACGACTGGGTCAAGCAGCAATACCTACCAGACATGCTCAAAAACGCCGTGTACTACCAGCCAAAGCAAAATGGTCGGTTTGAAACTGCCTTCACTGAACAGTATCAAAAACTCATGGCGGCAAACGGTCACCCACTGACTCAGTCACCGTCGTCAACTAATCATTCTGATAATTAATTTTCAGGCGGTACTAATTGCACGAATTGATCTTTCATGCTATTCTGAGAATGAAATCTAAGGTGTACGCAAGGCTCAACTTACAGTGTTGCCTTACAGTCTTACTACTTTGGGTGCTACTCTAGTCCTGCTGCTGATAAGCCTTTTCTCTTGGTAATCAAACGCACGAACAGCAGCGCCCACCTGCGTTGTCGCGGGTCAACTCTGAAGAGCCGGTTGTCGGCACCACTAGTTTTCTTCAAAGTTCATACTTTGAGATGCCATCCTCCTAGAGGGTGGTTTTTTTAGTCACTGCCCATTCCATGACAGCCGTCACTACCGTCTTCTGCAACAATCCGTTATAATTAAGCTTCATTAGGAGGAACTTCATGGCAATCAAATTATTAATGGCACTTTTTGCACTCGTTTTATTCGTCCTGAGCGGTTACTTATGGCTGCACAGACAAAACGGTTTCTTACTATTTACCACAGACCGGCATCCAGAAATCGCCGGGATCCTTAACTTCTGGGCCATTGAACTGCTCGTGGCAGGCTTGCTTGCCGTTGCCGGTATGTTCAGTTTTTCCGTCATGATCGGCGCCCTCATTGTCGGCTGTTTATCTGGGATGGGACTTGGGCTAACGTTAGTCCACTTTTTAAATTAGCCAATCTTTTTTTAACAAAAAGCGGTCTTTTGTCCCCTTACATGATTTAAAAAAACATTTTTTTACACACCCTGCCCACAAATGCAGCGCTTTCACTTTTGTTTTTCATGATTTTACAGTAAAATAAATGTAGAAAGATAAAGGGGAGTGAAGCTTATGGCACAACAATACAAACGCATCCTGGTTCCAATCGATGGTTCGCGTGAAGCCGAATTAGCATTCAAGAAAGCGGTCGCTGTTACTAAGCGTAATGGTGAAGATGCACAACTGCACCTACTGCACGTTGTTGACACCCGTGCCTTCCAAAACATTTCCAGTTTTGATACCACCATGGTTGAACAGGTAACCGAAACTGCCAAAAAGACACTGGATAAATACGCAGCCGAGGCTAAGGACGCCGGCATCAAGTGTGATTACTCCATCGAATATGGTGCCCCTAAGTCATTGATTGCTCAGGAAGCACCAAAGGAACTGGGGACTGATCTAATCATGATCGGTGCCACTGGGCTTAATGCCGTTGAACGTTTACTGATCGGTTCTGTTACTGAATACGTCACCCGGGCCGCAATCTGTGACGTGCTGGTTGTTCGGACTGATTTGAGTAATCACCCCGTCTCCGCAACTGAAGGCGCTAAAGCAACGAAATAATCCATTCAAAAGGTGAGGTTTCTTCCCCACCTTTTTGTTTGCACAAAAACACCCGTCCTCGATGACCATTGCCTTCGAGAACGGGTGTTTATCAATTTACAGACCGCGGTGCTTAAAGCGCCAACGGCGGAATTTGATACTTAGAAACATTTTGTGTCACACTGGTTAACAACTTTTTATTGTTCGTCACCACGGCCAGTGCATACGCAATGTACAAATTCTTTTGCGCTGCCACCTTATCGGCCAGTTCCAACTGACTAACTGCTTTGGTTTCGTACACTTCTTCCAGTAAAAACAAACTGTGACCAAGTTCACTTAGCTGAATCGCCTTGTCCATTAACACTAACGCGCGCTGGTGGTTTCCGATGTCTTGCAAAAATCGGGCCGCCCGTAGCAAGGTGTAGATTTGATCCTGGACTAAATCATAACTATCGGTATCAAACGACTTTAAGTCTGCAATGGCCTGACTGATAAAGAGTTCACCCTTATCCATGGCACCTTTATCAGCGTATGCTAACCCCAAGCCAACGCGGGCCATGACTGTATACATATCCTTAGTCCGACTCGCATATTCGTTTAGTAGCATCCCAAAATTAAAGATCGCCTCATCCGCATCATGGTGGACGAGCAATTGCAGTTCACCATGATAATAGTAGTACGCCTTAAATTGATCATCTTCTGACAACCGCTGCAACTTAACCGTTGCTAGCCGCGTTGCCGCCCCATCTAGATCCTGGCACCGGATCAACTCACCAACTTGGCGAAA
The DNA here is from genome assembly GCF_045862745.1 of Furfurilactobacillus entadae. Lineage (NCBI taxonomy): Bacteria > Bacillati > Bacillota > Bacilli > Lactobacillales > Lactobacillaceae > Furfurilactobacillus > Furfurilactobacillus entadae. The sequence continues at coordinate 85,028 of NZ_BQXN01000008.1, forward strand.
AACCTGTGCCGTCTGGTCATCTGTTTCAATGATCACATCTGCCAGCTGGATGCCTAACCGGCCACATAGCTTAAGCAGGATTTGCATACTTGGAATCTTGTTTCGTTTTTCAACTAAACTAATGGTTGCTTGGGTACAGATGCCCTTTGCCAACTCTTTTTGGGATAGTCCTCTGGTCTTTCGATATGCACGTACGCGTGCTCCTAAAATTCTCATCTTATGCCTCGTCTTGATTGCAACAGACGGGGCATTTTAGTTTGTTAACTCAACCAATGTTCATATGCGCGTCGTGGTGCATTGCCATCAACATAGATGGTTCCACAGGCAATAAACCCGCAACGCGTTAAAATTGTCTGCATTGCCACATTATCAGCATGCGTGTCGACCCGGATGCTTAGCCCTGGTTTGGTTTGTCGCAACCAAGTTATCATGTGGGTCAATAGTTGCTCGCCCACATGTTGCCCATGAAACGCACTGGCAACGGCCAGCCGATGAATGGTCGCATAATCACCGTTATGAAGCCAAGCGCCCCGTTCAATCAACTGGTAGTTTGGCTCCTCGCCCACAATCATTGCGGCAACGGCCATTATTTGATCGGCACTGGTGAGCACAAACAAATGCCCCGCCGTAAGGTCAGCCAACATATCCGTTCGCATGGGGTAGCCATCCTGCCACTGATTAAAATCAGCACGGGCGATTGCCTGTTTGGCCGCCTGAATAATCACCATTATTTGATCCAGATCGGCTTCAGTTGCCCGTCGCAGTTCTCCTTGCCCCAATTGAACACCTTCTTTACTCGTGGTTGTCGCATCAACATTAGGTTTTGGCAAACATCAACGACCGTGGGTCAAAAACCACGGCCATCAATCATTTTGATCACTTGCTTGCAACACCGTGTGTCAGAACGGCCCCTGTTGCATACATGATTATTATGCCGTTATTATTTTCCCATGTTTTAGGAAATTCGTCCAGTGGTATGGCTAGATAAAAATATTTCTTGTCGACGAAAACACTGGTGGTCATGATCGTTAATAAACCCACTGGCCTGTAGAAAACTGCGGGTCGCCTTTTGTCCAAGCCCTTGGAGCCCCCACTCCTTAAACTGCGTACAAACAACGGTCACTAAGCGTGGGGTGTCTAACCCAACCTGTCGTTGAAGCCGCCACAAGGTTGTTGCCGGTGAAACCCCAGCTAACTGTTGGGCCTGCCACACCCGGGCATTATGGATCACCGCCGCCAGTTTACGCCGGTTGCGAATGACCGTGGGGGTGGTTAAGTACATCATCTGATCAACCTCGGTGAACGCCGCCAGGACATCCACATCAAATGCCGCTAACGCTGCTTTTAATGCCGGCCGCCGTTTTAAAATGAGTTGCCAATTCAACCCCGCCTGAAAAAGTTCTAAACTCAAGCATTCGAACAGCGCCTGATCATCTTCCACTGGTACGCCCCACTCTAAATCATGATACACACACAGTTGCACACTCTTTGTTGCCCATGCACAGCGTTCCATCTGCCGGTTCCTCCCGCAGTTATTTGTCACTATCTAAGACATACGGGAAACTCGTGGCATTATTTCTAAACTGTAAAAATTTGTGCGCGCTTGTAAAGATAACCGCTCTGGCATCTACGCCACAGCCTAGAACCATTCGGGCAAATTAAAACGACTGCTTTGAAGTGAACCCCCAGAGTTGGACAAAATCCAACTCTGGGGGTTTTACTATGGCTAAATATAATTATGAATTTAAAGCAAAAATTGTCGCTGAATACTTAGCGGGCATTCGTAGTACGACATTGACCCACAGA